>JANNDB010000906.1:0-3811 GCA_031387285.1 Betaproteobacteria bacterium
TTGCCCGGCGCAATGCTGGCCGGCATCATCGCGCGGTCCGCGCATCGGGGCAACACGGCAGGCGCCTACTTCGGCTGGTGGAATTTCGCAACCAAACTCAACCTCGCTCTGGCGGCGGGTCTGTCCCTGCCCGTGCTGGCATGGTTTGGCTACGTACCCGGCTCGCGCGAGCCGGCCGGCCTCGCCGCATTGACCTACGCGTACTGCGTGCTTCCCTGCGCGCTCAAGCTTGGCGCAGCCGCCTTGCTCTACACCACCATCATCCGGACAGACAAGGACAGTTGACCATGCAAAGACGCCAATGGATTCGAGCCGCCGGCAGCGCGGCCCTGATTGGCCCGGCCACCGCCATGATGACCGGCTGCGCTTCGCCGCAGATATCGGACTATGGACGGGAGACGCCGCGCCTGGACCTGCGCAGTTATTTCAATGGCCCGCTGATCGCGCACGGGATCTTCACAGACCGCAGTGGCAAGGTGGTGCGACGCTTCACCGTCCAGATGTTGTGCAGCTGGCAAGGTGAAGACGGTGTGCTGGAGGAGGATTTCCTGTACTCGGACGGCACACGCCAGCGCCGGGTCTGGCGCCTGCGCCAGACCGGCGCGGACCGCTACGTCGGTCGCGCCGACGATGTCGTCGGCGAGGCGCTGGGCGAACAGCAGGGCAATGCGTTTCGCTGGACCTACACGATGGCCCTGCCGGTCGACGGCCGCATCATCGACGTGCAGTTTGACGACTGGATGTACCTCATCGACGAGCGCACGATGCTCAACAAGGCACAGATGAGCAAGTTCGGCATTCGCCTGGGTGAAGTGACCTTGTCATTCACCAAGCGGTAGTTCCCCGGACCACGGAGCCGCGCGCGCGACCTGACTGCCATGCCACTGAACCCCCCCATCCGCGACTGGCGCCAGAAGACTGTCTGGGTGGTCGGCGCCTCATCCGGCATTGGCCGGGCCACCGCATCGCGGCTGCACGAGAGCGGCGCACGGGTGATCGTGTCGGCGCGCAACCTCAGGGCCCTGGAGGGTTTCGTCGCCGGGCATCCCGGCGCACTGGCCATCGCGCTGGACGTCACCGACCGGCAACAGGTGAGCACCGCATTCGCCCAGGTCATCGCGCATGGCCCCCTGGACGGCCTGATGTACTGCGCCGGGCATTACCGCGCAATGCGCGCGGACGCCCTGGACCTGCCAGACATGCTGCGGCACCTGGACGTGAACTATGCAGGAGCGCTCAGACTGCTCGATGCGACCCTGCCACACCTGCTGCAACGGCCACGGGACAGCGCGTTTGTCAGCCTGATCAGCAGCGTAGCGGGCTATCGTGGTCTGCCCAACAGCCTCGCATATGGACCCACCAAGGCCGCGTTGATCAATTTGGCGCAGACCCTGTACCTGGACCTGCACGACAAGGGCCTGGGCGTATCACTGATCAACCCGGGTTTCGTCGAGACACCCCTGACGGCGCAAAATAGCCACCCGATGCCGGCCCTTATTTCGCCGCAGCAGGCAGCGGCCGAGATCATGGACGGATGGGCACAGGGCCGCTTCGAGATACATTTTCCAAAACGCTTTACCTGCCTCATGAAGATCCTGGAACTACTGCCCTATCGCAGCTACTTCTATTGCGTGCGCAAGGTAACCGGCGCATGAGCCGCCGGGCCGCTCCCAAGGCTCATAGCCCCGCAGCGCGCAGCGCGGAGGGTACTCCAGTGAGTGCCGCCTGGACGGCGAAGGGCTCCTGATGACCGCAGCTACGCAGCGTATCGTCGAGGCCTTCACCCGGCTGTCCCCTGAGAGCATTGGACAACTGGGGGAGATCTATTGCCCTGACGCGCGTTTTGTCGACCCTTTCAACGATGTACGCGGGCTCGATGCAATCCAGCAGATCTTCCGGCATATGTACCAAACGCTGGATGCGCCGCGCTTTGATGTCCGCCAGTGCATCGGGCAGGGCGAGGACTATGTGCTGTTATGGGACTTCAGTTTCCGATTTCGCGCCACGCGCAAAGGCGTCACGCAGTCGCTGCCAGGCGCATCGCATCTGAGGCTGGACGCAACGGGCCTGATACAGCTGCACCGGGATTACTGGGATCCAGCCCAGGGCATCTATGAAAAGCTGCCTGTGCTGGGCATCCTGATGCGCGCGCTGCGCCGACACGCAGCCTCCTGAGCGGCGCGCCCGCTGCTTAGGGGGACGGATGTCAGGCCGGAACCGTGTCGATGAAACTCTGGCGCAGCATCAGCTTGTCCTGCAACCTGGCCAGATGGGGATAGTCCGTGCGCCAGGTGATCTGGGGAAAGCGGAACTCCAGATAGCCGAGCGCGCAACCCACCGCGATATCGGCCAGACTCAGGTGGTTGCCGGAGCAAAAGGGCTTTTCGCCGAGTCCCTTGGCCATTGCCTTCAGGCTGGATGACACCTTGTCCAACTGGCGGTCGATCCAGACCTGACTGCGTTGCGTCTTGGTCCTGCCGTCCCAGGTGGCTTCCAGCCGCGCCAGGACGGCTGCGTCCAGCACGCCATCGGCCAGCGCCTCCCAGGTTTTCACCTCGGCCCGTTCGCGCCCAACCGATGGAATCAGCTTGCCGACCGGCGACAGCGTGTCCAGGTACTCGACGATGACGCGAGAGTCAAACAGTGCCTCGGCGCCTTCCATGACCAGGCAGGGAACCTTGCCCAGGGGATTGGATTCCGCAATCCGGCTGTCGGCTGCCCAAACATTTTCCGTAGCGTACTGGTAGTCCAGCTTCTTTTCTGCCATCACGATGCGCACTTTGCGCACATAGGGGCTGGACGACGATCCGATAAGTTTCATGGATGGAGTGGTGAAGCGATGAGAACCATTCTAGCCATTGGGACCTGGCCGCGCATTCCGGGGGCAGACGCGAAAACCGCGCACCTACAATTGCCACATGCACTTTGACCCGGTCTCCGCACTCTCTCCATTGGACGGTCGGTACGCCGCGAAACTGGCGCCATTGCGGCCACTGATGAGCGAGCAGGGCTACATGCAACGCCGCGTGCAGGTGGAGATTGCCTGGTTCGTCAACCTGAGTGACGCCGGCTTCGATGAATTCAAGCCACTTTCCAGCGGAGCACGCACTTACTTGCAGAACCTGGTGCGCAACTTCAGCGAAAGTGACGCGCTGGCCATCAAGCAGATCGAGAAAACCACCAACCATGACGTCAAGGCGGTGGAATACTGGATCAAGTCACGTTTTGAGTCGAGGCCGGAGTTGCTCAAAGCCAGCGAATTTGTCCACTTTGCCTGCACCAGCGAAGACATCAACAACACCAGCCATGCCCTGCAGTTGCGCGCGGCACGTGACCTGGTGCTGCTGCCAGGGCTGGACCGTCTGCTGCTCAAGCTGCGTGAAATGGCGCGCGCCCTGGCCGATGTGCCCATGCTCAGCCGCACGCATGGTCAGACGGCGAGCCCGACGACGGTTGGCAAGGAAATCGCCAACGTGGTCGTGCGCCTGCAGTCCGCCTGTGACCGGATCGCCGCCGTGCGCATCCTGGCCAAGATGAATGGCGCTGTCGGCAACTACAACGCGCACCTGGCGGCCTGGCCGCAATTTGACTGGGAAGCCTTCAGCAAGCGGGTCGTTGAAACACCCGAACCAGGCCATGAGCCCGGCAACACCGGCTGGGGCCTGGGTCTGCAGTTCCAGCCCTTCAGCATCCAGATCGAACCGCACGACTACATGGCCGAGTTGTTTGACGCGGTGGCCCGCGCCAATACGATCCTCATCGACTGGTCGCGCGACGCCTGGGGCTATATCAGCCTGGGTTACTTCAAGCA
>JANNDB010000941.1:0-1867 GCA_031387285.1 Betaproteobacteria bacterium
CCACGTTGCGCGGGCCGCCCTTTTCCAGGGCATCGCGGCCCTCGTGCATGATCTGTGGGATGGAATTGCGCTCCTTGTACTTCGCGTCGAAACCACCGGCCTGGATCATGAAGTTGTTGATGACCCTGTGGAGGATGTTGCCGTCATAGTGCTTGTCGGCAACATAGCGCAGGAAGTTGTCCACCGTCTTGGGCGCCTTGTCGGGGTAGACCTCGACCACGAAGTCGCCGGCGCTGGTGCTGAACCGCACCTGCGGCGCGGCCTGCGCCATCGAATTGCCGGATGCCAGCGCCAGGGCGCCAGCCAGTATCAGCGTGCGCCGGACGCGGGATGCCAGAGTCAAAGCCATTGCATTTGCCTTTCAATCAAACGGGGAATCGGACCAGTCGGGTCGGCGGTGGAAGCGGGTGGCGGCACGCTTTGTGGCCGCGGCTCCAGCGGCTACTTGGAGCTCGATGCGGCCGCCGCCGGGCCGGGTGCCGGTGCCGCGGTAACGGCGCTGGCGCCGGGTTTGGGCGCGGCCAGCGCCGGTGCGGCCCGGGCGCCGGGGGCCGGTGCCGGGAAGACCTGCCGCACCAGCACCAGCTTCTGGGTCAGGGCCTTGCCACCGGGCTCGAGCTGCAGCGACTTGGTGTACGCCTGGTCTGCCAGCTTGGCGTAAATATCGCCGAGGTTCTCGTGGGCCGTGGCATAACCCGGGTTCAGCCGCACCGCCATCTCGAGCGCGGCGCGGGCCTTGCCGTATTCACCCTGTCCGGCAAACAGCACTGCCATGTTGTTGTAGGGTTCGGGCAATTCCGGGTACTCGACCGACAGGCCGGTGTAGGTCGCCAGCGCCTCCGTGGTCTTGCCCGAATCGCTCTCGATCGCGGCCTTGAGGAAACGCATCTGCGCATCCTTGGGCTTGGTACCGAGATGCTGCTCGGCCTTGGCCAGGGCCTGCGCATATCTGCCCGCGCGCAGCAGCTGGCTGACGTCGGTGTATTCGTCGGCGCGGGCGCAATCCGCGGCTCCGGACAGGGCCAGCAGACACAGGATCGGGAAAATTGCGTGACGGGCGTGCTTCATAGAGCCTTTGCGGATTCGAAAGCGGCAAATCGCCCCGGCACGGGGGCTATATACTGGCTTGGATTGTATCCGAGGGGTGATCTGCACACCTCCAAAGTCGCCCGTCAGCAAACCCCATGAGCCTGCGAATTTTCAATACGCTGTCGCGTACGCTGGAACCGTTTTCGCCCATCGTCGCCGGGCAGGTCAGCATGTATGTGTGCGGCATGACGATCTACGACCTGTGCCACGTGGGGCATGCCCGTTTCATGATGGCCTTCGACGTCGCCTACCGCTGGCTGCAGGCATCCGGCTACTCGGTGACCTACGTGCGCAACATCACCGACATCGAGGACAAGATCATCCGCCGCGCGCTGGAGCGCGGGACCACGATCCGCGCCCTGACCGACGAGATGACCGCGGCGATGCATGCCGATGTGGCGGCGCTGGGCATCGCGCCACCGACCCTGGAGCCGCGCGCCACCGACCATATCCCGCAGATG
This sequence comes from Betaproteobacteria bacterium, assembly GCA_031387285.1. Taxonomy (GTDB): domain Bacteria; phylum Pseudomonadota; class Gammaproteobacteria; order Burkholderiales; family Burkholderiaceae_C; genus CAISIP01. Next base: position 1,551 of record JANNDB010000941.1, read on the forward strand.
GTGGAGCTGATCTCGACGCTGGAACAAAAGGGGCTGGCCTACCGCGCCAGCAGCGGCGACGTGAACTTCGCGGTGCGCAAGTTCCCGGGCTACGGCAAGCTCTCGGGCAAGTCGCTGGACCAGCTGCGCGCCGGCGAACGGGTCGCGGTCGCCGACGGCAAGGAGGACCCGCTCGACTTCGTCCTGTGGAAGGCGGCCAAGGAGTCGGAGCCGCCCGACGCCAAGTGGGACAGCCCATTCGGCCCGGGCCGCCCCGGCTGGCACATCGAGTGCTCGGCGATGTGCAAGGCCAGCCTGGGCGAGCATTTCGACATTCA
>JANNDB010000977.1:0-10214 GCA_031387285.1 Betaproteobacteria bacterium
GCCACGATCGCATCCGCCTGCGGCATGTCCGACCATGCATGCACCGGGACCCCATACTCATGCAAGGCCTCGTCTGACCCAGCTTGCGGATCGGTCACGAATATCTCGACACCATAGGAACGCAACTCGTTGATGATGTCGATCACCTTCGAATTGCGCAGGTCACCGCAGTTCTCCTTGAAAGTCAATCCCAGTACATTGACCTTGGCGCCCCGGACGGAGCTACCCGAGGCGATCATCTGCTTGATGGTCTGTTCGGCAATGAACTTGCCCATGCCGTCATTGATGCGGCGCCCCGCCAGGATCACCTCCGGGTGGTAACCGAGCATTTCGGCCTTGTGCGTGAGGTAGTAGGGGTCAACGCCAATGCAATGGCCTCCCACCAGGCCCGGCTTGAAGCGCAGGAAGTTCCACTTCGTGCCCGCTGCCTCCAGTACCTCGCTGGTGTCGATGTTGAGTTTGTTGAAAATGATCGACAACTCGTTCATGAGTGCGATGTTCAGGTCGCGCTGCGTGTTCTCGATCACCTTGGCAGCTTCGGCCGTCTTGATCGACGAGGCCTTGTGCACACCCGGCACGATGATGGTCTGGTACAGCGCCGCAACCTTTTCCAGTGTTTCGGGCGTGTCACCGGAGACGATCTTCAGGATCTTGGTGAGCGTGTGCTCCTTGTCACCAGGATTGATGCGTTCGGGTGAATAACCGACAAAGAAGTCCTTTTTCCAGGTCATCCCGGACTCGCGCTCCAGCACGGGAATGCAGACCTCTTCGGTAGCTCCCGGATAAACCGTCGACTCATAGACCACGATCGCGCCGCGCTTCATGTTGCGGCCGACACTGGTGCTGGAGCCCACCAGCGGGCGGAAATCAGGGATGTGTGCTTCGTCGACCGGCGTTGGTACGGCCACGATGATGATGTCTGCCTGCGCCAGCAGTTTGGGGTCGGACGTGTACTGAGCCAACTTGCCCAGCGCCATTTCGTCATCGCTCAATTCCTTGGACGGATCCACCCCGCGCAAACAGGAGTCAACCTTCGGCTGGGAAATGTCAAAGCCGATCGTGCGGAAATGCTTGCCGAACTCCACGACCAGTGGCAAACCAACGTATCCGAGACCAATCACGCCCACGACAGTCATCAAACAATCTCCAAAAAATGCAACAGAATAGCCGCGTCGCCGGACACGGCCTCAGCGACGCGCCGTATCCTTCAGGCTGGCGTCAAGGCTGCCGAAATGCAGCCCGAGAAACTCGCGCAATACGGTGCCCGCGTCTTCTCCACGTGCCTGGGGTGCGTAGACGACCACAACGGCTGACTCGTCCCCCATCCCGAACAGGCGGAACACGGAACTATAAACTTTGGCGAGGTAGTCACTGGATGTCAAAGTACCGTTAATCCAGTACATCTGCCAGACCACCAGCCGGGAGCCCGACTCCGCAGACTCAAGCGGCAGGCGACGAAGCTCAGCCGTCTTCAGTTGGATGTCCCGCCCGCCCATGGCAACGACGCGCCTTCCCGCGGACGAGACACTCCATTGCGTGTCGGTCGACCGCACCAGCACGTTGTTGGAGCTCACCAGCTTGCGCTGGTAGTTCTGGTCCCGGTAATAGGCAACATAGACTCCAACTTGCTGCCCACCGCGGCTGTATATCCGGTTCGACTGCGCCGACGGGTTCTCGAAGCTTGGCTCAAACGGCGGCGTGGCTCCGTCGACGACACTCCAGCCCTCTTTCGCCGGCAAGGCCATTGCAAGTGCTACCGGGTTCGCATTGGCACGATGGCCCAGCCACCATTTGACTCCCGGGGCCCACGCCAACGCCAGCGCGAGCAGCACACTGGCGTACCACACCGTGGCCGGTAGTTTGCCGTTGCTGGATGCGTTTGCCCCGACGGATGCCTGTGGGCTTGCATTGATATCAGGCTCCGGCTGTGCCCATCGAGCTCCAACGACGAACATGAGCAGGATCACGATGCCAAAGAAGACCCACCCGTAGATAAGGTGGTCTACGCCAACGGCGAGCCGGTTGCCGGACAAATGGCCCAGCATGACGATCATGTAGGCGCGCAACCAGTTGGCAAGGATGGGAACCAGGATGGATACCAGCATGAACGCGGCACGCCGCGCACTCGACTGGTAGTTCAGATAGGCATACAAGGTGCCCACCGTGAAAGAGGCAATAAGGTAGCGAATGCCGCTGCACGCTTCGACAACAGACCAGTTGCCGGTCGGGATCACGAACTGCAGGCCGTCGCGATAAACCGGGATTCCCGTCAGGCGCAACGCCCAGACTGTGAAGTTTGCAGTCCACTCCATGAACGGGGCCATCAGGAAATCACCAACTGGAACGGCGAAAAACGAAAAGGCCAATGGAAACACTATGAGGCCGGTAATGCGCCAACCAAACATCACGGGAACAATGGTGACCAGCAGCGCAACCAGGCTCAGTTGCGTGACAGAGTTGACGGCGGCCAGTTCACCGAGTAGCCACGCCAACCCCAAAAGCAGGACCAGCCCGAGCGCAACGAAACCGGGTTTGACCTGGTTCTGCTGAATGGTTTCCCGGCGCCGCCAGATCAACCAGGCAACTATGGGCAGTACCAGGAAGCAATGGTTGAACGTCTCGGAACGGCTCCAGATCACGAGCATTGCCGAAACGGTGTCCTGGTACAGGAACAGGGTCCACACAAACATCAATCCCGCGATGAGGGACATGCGCCATCCGTGTGCTTTGAGCGGAGTTGTGTCGTGCATAAAGAATCAACCCAGATTGCGCACGATGAAGGGCCCAAGCCAATTGGCGAGCCCGATCGGCATGCGCCGCCACGCTTCGATCATGAGCTTGTACTTGGCGTTGGACGGGTTATTCTGTGGAATCGCGTCGCGCTTGTACAAACAGTACTCGTAGTGCAATGGTTGCGCCTCGAATCCCCAGTTCTTCTTGAACGCGAACGATCCGGTGCCGTGCTTGCTGCGCCCGTAATCAAAAACCTTGACGCCGCGCGCACAGGAACGGCGCATCAACTCCCAGTATTTGAAGTCGTTGGCCGCGAGATCGCGCGCGGCTTCGTCATCGCCAGCGTAGTACGGGAGCACTTCGTCGCGGAAGTAGAAGCTCATGACACTGCTCAGCGGCTGGCCGGCCGCGCCGCAGACCGTCAGCACCTCGCAATCGTCGCCAAATTCCTCGCGCAAGCTGCGGAAGTAGCGCTTGGGCATGGCCGGAGTGCCATGCCGGTGCACATTGTCCGCGTACAGGTCGAAGAATCTGTCAACGCCTGTGTCAACTGTACTCGTCAACCCATGCTTGATGCCTTTGCGCACCATAGCCCGCTGCTTGCGCGGGATCGCCAGCAGGTTAGCTTCTTCGTCGGGCTGGATGGCCTTGCGAAAGGTCACGTAAAGATCCTGGTAGGGCCAATCCGCATGGCGCGGCAGTACGTTGCGCAGTTCAAGGTGATCCACACCAAGGCGCACGGCGATAGCCTGGGCTTGTGCCTCCAGCGCCTGGGCGGCCACCTCGTTCGCTGCCGCCACGCCCCCGTAAACGGCAAATGGCAAGCCCACCAGGGAGTTCCCGAACAGCCAACTATTTACATGGGCCAGGGGAAGTACACCCTGAATGACGCCGTCGTCTTCGGCATACAGGAAGTGGGTCGGGTGGCGAAATACCTGCGCGACGACGTTTTGCCACCCTGCGCGGTGAAAAAACGTGGCACCAGGGCATGCCAGCACAAAATCGTCCCACCGCTTGGCGGTGGCCTTATCTCCCTGGGCGAGCCGGTGGACAGACAGCACGTGGAACTCAGGCGGCGGCCATCGACGGGACGCCGCGCGGCTGCGGGCTTGCAAGAAATATCTGGTCCATGCGCCCCCAGCGGAAATCCTGGAGCAACTGTTTGAGCCGCCGCTCCATGCGTTCAATATTGACGTAGTGGCGAAACCGCGTCTTGCTGCCAATACCTTTGACACGTGGCTGCCCGGTGTCGATCTCCCAGGGATGAAAGTAGAAGATGCCGGCCTCGCCCTCTGTCGCGTTGACGCGGCTCAGCATCCAGCGTGATAGCTGGTAGGGCAACAAGCGGAAATAGCCGCCACCACTGGAAGGGAAGTTGCGGCTGAACATGCGCAGCGTGGTGATGGGCACCTCGATCAGGCCCGGCCGGACCTGATAGGCGTGGCGCGGGGAGTCCGGCATGCCATAGTGATCGTGCCGTATCGGATACACGCTGGAACTGTAGCGGTAGCCTGCCTCGGCCAAACAGTCGAAGGCCCAGAGATTGCCCTCGCCGATCGAAAAACTGGGGGCGCGGTAGCCCTTCACCTCGACGCCGCCGATGTCTTCGAGCAGTTTCTTCGCCGAACCGATGTCTTCCCGGAAGGCCAGCTCCGTCAGATCACTCGCGCGCTCATGGCCAAAGCCATGACTCGCCAACTCGTGCCCGGCATCCACTATGGAGCGCACGAGGGCGGGATATCGCTTCGCAATCCAGCCCAGTGTGAAGAAAGTTGCCTTCGTACCATTGGCATCCAGCATCTCAAGGATGCGCCCGACGTTGCGCTCAACACGACATTCACGCGTATCCCAGGTGGATCGGTCAATATAGGGCGCAAACGCCGACACCTGGAAGTAATCTTCCACGTCTATGGTCATCGCATTGGTGATGGTTTGCGTGCGCACTTGACTGCTCCTCACCGCTTCAGGGAGGTCACGAGCTTCTGAAGCATCGCGAGAATCTCCAGATTGACGCGCTCCAGCCTCAACATGCTGCGCTCGAGGCGGGCAATCCGGTCGCCTTGCTGTTCCGCGCCCAGGCTGGCGAGTTGGCTGGAGAAGCCGTCGACCAGGGAGCCGGCATTTTGCAGCTTTGCCAGATCGATATCGACCAGGGAGTCCGGCCCGGAATGGCCGCTCGTGCTGTCCAGGAAGCCCCGCACCGATGCCTTTGCAGCGGAGCCACCGGCCTCGTCGCGCATTTCGTTGACCACCTCGTCCACATCTTCGACAGCAAGGGTTTCCTTGTTGCCGAGGAAGCCCAGCAGCAGCAGGCGATCACAGACGGTGTTGATGCGCCGCGGGATGCCACCAGTGGCTTTGTGAATGGCTTCGAACGCACCGGCACCAAATTCCGGACGCCCCGTACCGCCCGCGCATTTCAGTCGATGGTCGATGTACCCCTTGGTCTCTTCCGGGTCCAAGGGTCCGATGTGGCAGGTAGCCGTAACGCGTTGGCGCAATTGCTGCATGCTCGGATGCTGAAGAATCTCGCGGAACTCAGGCTGGCCGACCAGAAACGTCTGCAACAGCGCCTGCCGGCCGAACTGGAAGTTGGACAACATGCGCAACTCTTCGACTGCCCTGGGCGTCAGGTTCTGCGCTTCGTCAACAATCAGCAAACTGCGCTTTCCCTCGCTGACCTGGGTCACGAGGAAGGCCTCAATTGCCATCAACAGGTCGGCCTTGGAGACGTCGCGTACCCGAACGCCAAAGGCGGCTCCGACCATGCGCAAGGTGTCATCGGCGTCGAGTTGGGTGCTGACGAGATTCGCCGCCGTGACGGTGTTGGAATCCATGCTCTCCAGCAACCCGCGCACGATTGTCGTCTTGCCGGCACCTATCTCGCCGGTGATGACGATGAACCCTTCGTTACGCAAGAGCCCATACTCCAGGTAGGCCTTGGCGCGCCGATGTTGCTTGCTGCCGAAGTAGAAACTGGGGTCAGGATTGAGTTGAAAAGGCTTGCTTGTCAGCCCGTAAAAACTTTCGTACATAAGTCAGAACTGCAAACTGAGGTTGCCGGTTACCGCAGTTTCTGTGTACGGGATCGTCGGACTGTCAAAAAACACCCTGCGCGCACCAATGCTGCCGCTGACCTGGCGGCCAAGCCTGCCACTCAACGCGAAGTCCAGCGAGCGAAGCGACGACGACTGCAATGCACTGGAACCTGTTGTGGACTGCCGGACAGCGGCAACGGTCAATGCCAGGTCCTGCGTCAACCGGTGGGCATAGGAGACGGTGAATCCGGTTTGTTGCACGGAGCTGTTGTTCGTGAAGTCATCAAAGGCAGTGGCAAATGCGTCCAGCTTGCTGCTGCTGGAGCGACTCAGCACGAAGCTGACCGTATCGCGGACACCCAACAGCACGAATGAGGCGTTTTGTCGACGCTGATACGTTGCCGACGATGAAAGGAAATTGCTGACGACCTTTGTGTCGGAGCGCAGCCCATAGGTCTGCAGAAATTGATCCACCAGCAGCGCCCGTTTCAACGGATCAGGCTCTGCAGATGTGAATTGACTGAAAAGAAGGTCCCCCAAGGTGCCTGCGACAGTCGTGCCGGACTCGGCCGGTCCCGCCGACACATCACGAGAATCGCTGAAACGCCAGGCCGTCCGCGCCGTCCTGTGCTCAAAGCTCAGGTTGTGGGATTTGCCAAAGGAGCGGCGCTGCAACTCTGCAGCCAGCTTGGTATTGGCGGAAATGGCCCAGTTCAAACCCAATCCCGAGGAGGTGTGCCGCTCCTTGGCCAACGTCGTGTAGTTGTTGGCATCCGTGCCACCAAGCAAGGACAGCTTCAATTGCGGATTGATGGCGTAGATCGCGGCACCCTGCAGCCGATCTTCGGCAAGTCCACGACCAAGCGAGTACTGGTGATCCGTCGTGCTGGCGTCAAGCGACCATGAGAGAGCGCCGGCACCAGCGCCGGCCAGCTTCAGTTGCCCCTCGGTAGTACGTACGTTGCCTGTAGCCGGCGCGTCTGATTGGGTGTTGGTCCAACTGTAGCGCGCTTCATAGTCAACCGACCCTGCAAGTACGCCTCGAACGTAGGGTGAAAGGCGATAGGTAGAGGTCTCTGTTGAATTCGGATTGTTCGCGCCGGCACTGTTCGACTGGGTCGCAAAAGCCGAGATCGCCTGCTGGGAAATCTGGCCGCTGAAATCGACAAAAGCAAACCGGTCGGCAACCTCGACGGACCCCAGCGCATTCAGCGCATTCTGCGACTGCCGTCCACGTGTATTGTTTGCATACACGAACTCGCTAAGCGAATAGTCGAGCGAACCCCGGATGCGCCCGGCTTGACTGACTATGCGTATGCCGGGGCTAACCTGGGTGATCAATTCCTTGCGCTTGCGGGTGGAACTTAGCAGGGAGTTATCGGTGTAGGTCTCCGTTACGGAGACCCGTGGAACGATGGTAATCGTGGGTTTGGGGCCGGCGTCATCCGTCGACTGGGCGGAGGCGAATCCGCACGAGATGCCCATGCAGGCACAGACGCACCACCATGCGACGCCGTGATCTGATGTCCCGGCAACGAAGTAGTTCGATTGGCGCCTGCGCGATGGCATGGTCAGGGGCTACGCGGAAGGCGTCTTGTTGCCATAGCCGTAACCGTAACCGTAACCATAACCCCCGGACACGGTGGTCCTGGCCTGGTTCAGCACCATCAACTTCACGGGGCACGACTCAATTGTCGCCAACGCGTCCTGCACATCCGAGCGCAGTGTTTTCTCGGCATGGATGACCATCACAATCTGTCCCATGTGCGTAGCCAGGACGCGCGACTCGGTCGTAAGCAGGAGCGGCGGCGAGTCGAACACGATGATCCGGTCTGAATACCGCTTGGCCATGTCGGCCAGCAGACGGGTCATGGCATCACTGGCCAGCATCTCCGTCGCGCGCTCGTGCGGCGTCCCACTGGGCAGGATGCTGAGCTTGTCGATGTTCGTCTTGAGCAGCATGGTGGACAACTCGGCGCTGTCGTCGAGCAGCAGGTCAAGCAGTCCGGGACCCTGTGGCAATCCCAACACCCGAAGGACCGACGGCCGCGCCACATCGGCATCCACGAGCATGACCGTGTTGTCAAGCTCCGCAGCGATGCTGATGGCGAGATTGATGGCAGTAAAGCTCTTGCCCTCGCCCGGCAAAGAACTGGTCACCATGATCAGGTTGCCTTGCTCGATGACAGCGGAGCCTTTGCCCATCGCGTTGCTGATGAGGGGCCGCTTGATGACCCGGTACTGGTCTGCAATTTGGGACCGCGGCGCGTTCGGACTGACAATGCCTGCGGCAGCCAGGGCTTCCAGATCGATCTCGACGCGCTTGGAAGTCTGCACGCTCGCCGCGGCAGGCCGCTCAACATTGGCAGGCTCGGCGCGGGATGGCGGCGCCGTGAATGCCGCGGGCTGCGCGACAGGCGGCATGGCAGCTGGCGCGACAGGGGTCGCAGCCTCGGGCATGGCGGCGCCAGCCATGCGCAGTTGCTCCAGGCGCCGCGTTGCTTGTTCTATCAGGCTCGTCATGGCGGCCTACCCTGCCCGGTTGGCCAGTATGGAAAGTACCACCACACCGGCAACAAAAAGTCCGACGAGGCCGCTGGACGCGAATCCAAAGCGCTTCAGGTCACGCCGCTCCCGCGCCCGCGCCGCATCGGTAAGAACAAGCGTCACAACCCCCAGGATCGGCAACCCTATCGTATTTCGCACGGCCCGCGCATCAAAGAACACCGCCTTCAGCTGGCTCAGGACAAAGGCGACGCCCAGACCGGCACTGAGGGCGGCCACCAACGCGACCGGCAAAAGCAGCAGCCGATTTGGCGCGACCGGCTTGGGCGAGGCCCTTGGCGGGTCAATCAACCGGAAATCGGCAACGCCCGAGGCTCCTTCAAGATCACCCGACAGTGAGGCAGACTCGCGCCGACCCACCAGATCTTCGTAGTTCTTCTTGTGGATGCCGTAGTCCCGATTGAGCTGCGCGAATTCTGCTTCGATCTGTGGTGCGGTCTTCATCATTTCGCGCGCCTTGGCCGCACGCGACTCATACTCCGAAACCCGCGCCTTCAATGATGCAACCTGCACCTCCGACGAAGCCAGCAAACGCCCCATCTCCTGTACCGCAAGGTTGGCTGTAGGCGCATTCGGTACAACTGGAATGGCCATCGCAGTTTTTCGCAACTCCTGCACCTCCCGGCGCTTTTGCTCTTCCAACTCCTTGATCAGCTTGCGCGCGCTCGCGACGTCGGGATGTTGCTCGGTAAAACGCTGAAGCAGGGCATCCAGACTCTGCTTCTGGGCCGCGATACGTGCGTCAATCTCGGGTGTGGCAACCTGGATGCTTGCAGGCTCCTTCAAAAGGTTTGGCGCCGCCTGCGCAGTGTTTGGCGCGCGCTCAGCGTCCAACTGCTTCCTCGCCGCATCGCGCGCATTCTCCGCCTCGCGCAACTCAAGCCGCGCCTGGTTGAGCTGGTTCGAAATTTCACCCACCTTGCTCGCCATGTCCTTGCCGTCCATTTGCAGCGCCATATTCTTCAGGCGGAACTCCTTCAGCCGCCCCTCGGCTTCCTCCAACTTGGCCACATAGGTCTTGATCTGCTCGTCGATGAATTTCTTGGCAGTGTCGGAGTCCTTGCGGGTTTCACCCAGGCTGGACTCCACGAAAATCGAGACCAGCGACTGGACGACGCGTTTGGCGCGGTCCGGGCTGACATCACGATAAGACAAGGTATAGAGGTTGTCCCGGCCGGCGTTCTTGATTTCGAGCGTCTTGGCCAACGACTCGATCAGCGACTCCTGCGCAGCCTTTGACGTACTGGACAAATCCAGATCCGCCATGCGGATGAGTTTTTCTATATTGGGCCGGCTGATCAACGTTCGGCTGAGCATCGTCACCTGTTGCTCAACATTAGGCTGTACGGCAAGGCCGGACATCAACGGCTTCAAAATCGACTGGGTGTCCACGTAGATCCGCGCCGTCGCCTCGTATTTGTCGGGAACCGCCAGTACAACAACCACACCGACAGCTGCGACAAACCAGGCAACAGCCAAACCGGGCCACCTGTGGCGCCACATGCCCTTGAGAACCGAGATTGCCTGGCCTAGTAGTTCATCCATCAGCAGGTACTCCGGCTACGACGCGAGGAGACATTTGGACCTGAGCGCAGCGATCGCCATCGGGACAGCGCCATTGCTTCAGCAATATCGCTCAAAACCATCCCTGCGGGATGATGACCACATCACCCGGCTTCATCTCGACATTGGCAGACATGTCCCCCCGCTTGATCAGATCCTTGATACGTACACCGTATTGCTTGTCTCCTTCGGATGCGCGCAGGATCGACGCAGCGTTTCCATCGGCAAAATCAGTCAATCCTCCAACGGCAATCATCACATCGAGCAGAGTCATCTTCTGCTTGTAGGGAAGGAACTGCGGCTTGGCGGCCTCTC
>JANNDB010000998.1:0-2498 GCA_031387285.1 Betaproteobacteria bacterium
CTGCCCATGTCGCGGCCGTAAATCGTTTCGACGCCGATGATGCCGACGATGATCTCGGCCGGCACGCCGTACTCGGTCTGCGCACGCTCCAGCAAGGCGCTGTTGGCGCGCCAGAAGGCCACGCCCGCATTGACGCGCACCGGATCGATGAAGCGGCTGCGGTAGAGGCGCCAGTTCTTGGCGGTGCCAGTGGCAGGCGGCAGCACCCAGCGCGCGGCCTGCGGGATGAGGCGGGCTTCGCCGACGACCTGGCGCACCCAGTCGCGGTCCAGGCCGCGTCGCTCGGCGATGGCGTCGGCCTCCAGCATCACCTCGGGCCGCGTGGCATACAGCGCGCCGGCGGCGGCTGCCAGGGCCTTCTTCTGGGCGGCTGGCTTGGCACGTGGTTTGGCCGCCTCGGCCGCCAGAGGCAGCGCCGCCAGCACGATGCAGGCCAGGGCGGCGTTCAGGTAGCGGCTCATCGGGGTGGCCAAGGCAGGGCGCGAAAAGCGCGTTGCAGCAATTGCAGATGGTCCTCCTTGCGGCCCTGCACGGGTGCATACCGCACACGCTCGAGTTCCAGCAGCCAGTTGCAGATGGCGCGTCCGCGCGGGTCGTCCGGCCCCAGGTGGGAGGCCACCAGGCTCGCCAGATGCCTTGGCGCACTGCTTGCAGGTGGTGTCAGCCCCCAGCCCTGCAGTCGCCGGTTGGCGCGGCGCAGCAGACGCAGCCACGGATCCTGGCGACTGCGTTCCCAGAGTGTCCAGGCAGCGCCACACAGGCTGGCGGCAACGATCAGCGCGATCAATACGTAGGCCAGGTCTTCCCAGGCAGGGGAACTGAAGCCGATGTCCTTGAGCAAATTGAGCTGGCTGGTCTGGTTGTAATTGAGCACCCATTGGTTCCAGCGGTTGTTGGCGGCATCCCAGAGCGCTCGCAACTCGAGCAAGGCGGTGGGGCTGACGGTGGCGAGCGCGCTGGTCAACACGCCGGTTGACGCCTGCAGCCGTTGCAGGCTGCCGACACGCCCTGGCGCGACGGCCGCGGTCGGGTCCACCCGCGTCCACCCGCGTCCGGCCAGCCAGACCTCGGCCCAGGCATGGGCGTCGCTCTGGCGCACCACCCAAAAACCGTCGACTGCGTTGCGCTCTCCGCCCTGATAACCCGTGACGATCCGTGCCGGTATGTCGAGCGCGCGCATCAGGATCACAAAGGCGGAGGCGATGTGTTCGCAAAAGCCCTCCTTGCGGTCGAACCAGAACTCATCGGCGGTATTGTTGCCGTATACGCCGGGTTCCAGCGTGTAGCCGTAACCGCCGGTACGCAGGCGTTCCAGCACCGCAGCAAGCAGCTTTTGCGGGTCCTGCGCGTAGCGCGGGTCGCGCTGCATGTCGGCGGCCAGTTGCAGTGTGCGCGGATTGAATCCTGGCGGCAGGTCCAGAAAATCCTGCAGTCCCGCGGTGCGGCTGGCCGGACCGTGGCGAAACGCGGTATGGCTGGTGGCCTGGTAGCGCAAAAGGTCCGCAACCGGGCGGTCTGCCAGCCACTGCAACTGCGCGTTCATGCTGGGCTCGAATCCAGGCACCACCGGTTTGGCGAGTGCCGCGTCAAGTACCAGAATCCATGGCCGGTTATTGGGTTCCAGCGTCACCTGATAGGTATAGGGCGTACCTTCGACTTGCAGATTGGGCCGGTCTTGCAGGCGCGCTGGCAGGCTGGCGCGCAAAGCAACCCATTCGCGACCATTCAGTGTGGACAACACCGGGCCGCGGAAGTACAGCTCCGACTGTGCTGGCATGGGCCCGTCAAAACGAACCCGCATGGCGATGCTGTCGTCAAGGGCCAGGCTGGCGATGCTGCCGACCTGCATGGCCGCCGAAAGGCCGCTGCGACCTGTCATGGCGTCACCGGGTATGCCCCACAAGGGCGCGACGCGCGGAAACAGCATGAACAGGACGGCCATGATGGGGGCACCCAGCAATGCCATGAAGGCGGCCGTGCGCGCCGCCTCGCGCAGCGGTGGCCGGCCGGCTGGCATGTGGCTGTTCACCAGCGCCGTGAGCAGACCCAGCAGCGCCACCAGCATGGCTGCGGCGGTGAGCAGCGACTGCGAAAAAAAGAAGTTGGTGAGCATCGTGAAGAAGCCCAGGAAGAAAACCACGAAGGCGTCGCGTTGCGCGCGCAACTCCAGCGTCTTGAGCGAAAGCAGCACCACGATCAGGGTCACGCCCGCGTCTCGCCCGAGCAGGGTGCGGTGGGTATAGAACGTCGCGCCTACGGTCAGCAGCAACAGCCCCAGCAGCCACCAGCGCGAGGGCAGGGCCTGGCTGCGCCAGGCCAGACTGGCGCGCCATGCCAGCACACACAGCGCGAGCAGGCTGCACCAGAGCGGCAGGTGGGCAGCCTGGGGCGCCATGACCCAGCCGATGACAACCAGCAGGAACAGTGTGTCCCGCCCATCCCGCGGGAGATGGCGCAGGCGGTGCGTGAAGCGCTCAAGTCCCATGGCGGTACAGCGC
>JANNDB010001015.1:0-2835 GCA_031387285.1 Betaproteobacteria bacterium
ATCTTCGCCCAGACCACCACGATCTGCCTCGGCATTCTGTTCGTGGTGGCCTGGGGTCTGGCGGACGCCCACCACATTGCCGAGATCATCCGCGCCAGCCGCGCCGAGACCGCCGTGCTGGCGGCGACCTTCGTCGCCACGCTGACGCTGAACCTCGAGTTCGCCATCTACATTGGTGTGTTGCTCTCGCTGATGCTGTATTTGAACCGCACCTCGCGCCCGCCGCTGGAAGACGTGAAGCCGGTAGACGCCCAGCACATCCTCGGTTTCTCCGCCGACACGGGACTACCGGATTGCCCGCAGCTCAAGGTGGTGCGCCTGAACGGCTCCATCTTCTTCGGCGCGGTCAACCACCTGCAGGAGGCGCTACAGCAGATCGACGAACGCAATCCGCGGCAGCGGCATGTGCTTCTGGTGGCTTCAGGGATCAACTTCGTCGACCTCGCCGGCGCCCAGTTGCTGGCCCAGGAAGCCACTCGCCGCCGTGCGCTCGGCGGCTCTCTTTACATCTTCAATCTGAAAAACGAGCCTATGGAGATGCTGCACCGCGCAGGCGCCTATTCGGTCATAGGGGCGGAGAATTTCTTCAAACTGGGCGATGACGTCTTCGGCACCCTGTATCAGCGATTGGATCGCAGCATCTGCGACGCCTGCACGGTACGGATATTTCATCCGTGCAAGCGCGCTGCGACGACTGAAGCTCCGGGACGCCCGATACCGGGCTGAGCTTTTGGCGAGATCGGCGTCCCTCAGCGCCCCGCTGCGGGACTGGCACACCGTGCTCCCGAACTGCAGGCAAGATGCGGAAACTAGAATGGCTGTGGTACCAGCAATGCCATAGCGGCGCCTTTTATGGACTATCCCGGAAATCTCTTTGTGGTGGCAGCCCCCAGCGGGGCCGGCAAGTCGAGCCTGGTCAAGGCGCTGATGGAAGTGGACTCGCATGTGCGCCCGTCGGTGTCGCACACCACGCGACCACCGCGCGGCCAGGAAAAAAATGGGCGGGAGTATTTTTTTGTGTCGCCTGCCGAGTTCGATGACATGGTGCAGGCCGATGGGTTTGTGGAGTGGGCCCAAGTGCACGGGCATCGCTACGGGACCTCCCGCCGGGCGATTGCGGAGCGTATGTTGGAAGGCTCCGACGTGGTGCTGGAAATCGACTTCCAGGGCGCCGTGTCAATCAAATCCGTCTTTGCCAATGCCGTCTCCATCTTCATACTGCCACCGAGTTGGGACGAGTTGCGCTCCCGGCTTGAGCGACGTGGCGAGGATGCGGCCGATACCATCGAGTTGCGCTTGAAAAATGCCGAACGGGAAGTGGCTCAGGTTGGAAAGTTCGACTTCGTTATAATCAATGAGTTGTTTGACAGGGCGCTGTTCGACCTCAAAGCGATCGTCCATGCGCAACGCCTCAAATTCGAGGCTCAGCGTCGCGCCCGTGCCGACACCTTCCGCGCCCTGCATATTCCCTGACCCCGCACTTTGCCTTTCTGGAGAGACCATGGCCCGTATCACTGTTGAAGACTGCCTCGCGCAAATCCCCAACCGATTTCAGCTGGTGTTGGCGGCAACCTACCGTGCCCGCATGCTGAGCCAGGGCCACACGCCGAAGATTGAAAGCAAGAACAAGCCAGGGGTGACCGCCTTGCGTGAAATTGCGGCCGGCAAGATCGGGGTCGAGATGCTCAAGAAGGTCCCGCTGTAATCAGTTCCAGCTCCCGTTCAAGGCACCCACACGGGTGCCTTTTCTTCGTGTGGTCTTTGCCAGCGCAGGCTATATTCGAGGGGTGAGTACCTCCGCCACGCCAACCGCCCCAACGACCCGCCGTCCCCGCAAGGCGCCGGGCAAGGTGGTCGCAAGCCCGGCAGAAATCAACGCGGCCGCCGCCAGTTTTGCCGCGCTCATGTCCAGGCTGGACTACCTGCCACCGGCAGATGTCGAGCGGGTCCGCCAGGCCTACAAGTTCGCGGACGAGGCCCATCTGGGGCAGATCCGCAACAGTGGCGAGCCATACATCACGCACCCGATTGCCGTTGCAGCGCAGTGCGCTGAATGGAAACTGGACGTGCAGGCGCTGATGGCAGCCCTGCTGCATGATGCGCTGGAAGACTGCGGAGTCACCAAGGTGGAGTTGATCGAGCGTTTTGGCTCCCAGGTCGCGGAGCTGGTGGATGGGCTGACCAAACTCGACAAGCTGCACTTCACCACGCGGGAAGAGAACCAGGCCGAGTCGTTTCGCAAGATGCTGCTGGCGATGGCCCGCGATGTGCGCGTCATCCTGATCAAGCTGGCAGACCGCTCCCACAATATGCGCACCCTGGCCGATGTCGCACGTGACAAATGGGCGCGCATCTCCACGGAAACGCTGGAAATTTACGCGCCAATTGCGCACCGCCTCGGACTGAACCAGATTTACCGCGAATTGCAGGATCTGGCATTTTCCCACCTGCATCCATGGCGCCACGCGGCTTTGTCCAAAGCGGTAGAAAAAGCGCGCAGCCGCCGGCGTGACCTGATTCAGCGCGTGCAACGCGAAGTCGAGGCGGCGTTCACCGCCATCAACATGCCGCTGCGCATTGCAGGCCGCGAAAAGTCGGTGTTCTCCATCTACCGCAAGATGGATCTCAAACACCTGAGCTTTGCCCAGGTGACCGATATCTACGGCTTCAGGCTGATCGTGCCGACGCTGATCGACTGTTACGCCGCCTTGGGTACGCTGCACCAGTTGTACAAGCCGGTGCCGGGGCGATTCAAGGACCATATTGCGATTGCCAAGCTCAATGGCTACCAATCACTGCACACCACGCTGGTCGGGCCGGCCGGCGTGAATATCG
>JANNDB010001017.1:0-2854 GCA_031387285.1 Betaproteobacteria bacterium
CCGACCCGTGGAAGCGGAGTATTTCATCCGGATGACGGTGGCGGGCTTCACTGGCCGCGAATACGGACATACTGGCCAGGGCTTCAGCTACCTGTGGGGAGCGATAGGTGCCAATATGGGCGGGCCGACGGCAGTGGCGAAATACTTGGAGAAAGTGCGCTGGCACCTCGATCTGGAACGACGCACGGATGGCTCGTTTGTCTATGACGGCGGCGAGCAGTACGGCGGGGGCACGACTTCCGGCGGCACCTATCTGGGATCGAGCGGCTACTACGGTGTGAATCCCACGGCCAGCTACATTCTCTCCTTTGCCGTGCCTTTGCAGCGGCTCTACATCACCGGAAGAAACGCCATCCCGGCCAATACCCTGAGCGCGGCCAAGGTGACCAACGCCATTGCCGCTGCGACCTTCAAGCAGGATGCCACCGCCTACACCGTGGCGCAGTTGATGACGGCATTGAGCGAGTATGATCCGATAGTGCGGCTCTACGCGGCCACAGAACTGGCCGCGCGCACCTTGACGACGACGGAGGTGAACAACCTGATCGCTCTGATCACCAACGGCACCATGAGCACCGATGCGAACGTGCGTCAGGGCGTTTGTCAAACGCTGGGTATTCGCAAGCCCACCAGCGCGCTGACTGCGCTGGGTCAGCGGCTTTCCGATGCGGACGTATGGGTGCGCGCCCAAGCCGCCAGTGCCTTGAAAAGTTATGGCTCGGCGGCCAATCCGCAACTCACCCCGATGCTGACGGCGTTCGCCGCCAACGCGACGGATCCGAATGTGATCGTGTGGACCGACCCCATCCAGATTGCCAACGGCTACCTGGCCGATGCCCTTTTCCAAACCCTGCCCACCTACACCATCGCCGCCGCCAAAAGCCTGCTCTGGCCGGCAGTGCAGGCCGGTTTGAAACAACCGGACGGGATGGCGCGGGCGTATCTGGGCAGCTTCCTCAAAAACCGCCTTACCTTGGCGGATGTTCAGGCGGTGGCGCCGAGCATCGTTGACGCCATCGCGGAGCGGTCACCGGCGGATCGGATGTTCAGTGACTCCATCCGCTACGATGGGTTGAGCACTCTCGGGAAATATAAGATCGAAGAAGGCATTCCCTTGTGCCTGATGGTGAAGGAGCAAGCCTGGCATAGCGATGGATGGGTGCCATTCGATCTCTTGCAGAACACTTATCGCGGGGCCGCGAAAGACGCGCTTCCGACGCTCTACAAGTGGCAGGCCCATTTGCCCCAGTTCGACGCCGACGGTTCTATCGGCGACACCCGGCTGGCCAATATCACGTCGAAGATCGCGTCAACCATTGCCGCCATCGAAAATGACAATGCCCCGCCCACGCTGACTTATTTCAAGAGCCTGACCGTAAGTGCCAGTCCGGCCATCGTCACCCTGCCTGCGACCGGCACCACCGTCAGTGCTGTGCTGACGGACATCGACTTGGGGCCGCCGAACTTTATCTGGAGCAAGGTGAGCGGAGCGGGGGCTGTGACGTTCAATCCCGCTGGCCCGACGGCCAGTGCCAGCAGCAGCGCGACGTTCAATACGCCGGGCATCTACAAATTGCGGGCGACGGCGGTGGATCGTTCCATCCTCGATTACAACCTCTGGATCACGTATTCACTCGGTTATTTTGACTTTCAGACCTACAACGAGATTCTTGGCGCGGTGACCAAGGATGTAACCGTAACGGTCAGCCCGGATCCCAATCGCGCGCCGGTTCCCCAGAACCAGACCGCCACGACCCCGCTCAACGCAGCCACGGTCGTCACTCTCACGGCGACAGATTCCGATGGCGACGCCTTGACCTATGCCATCGTGAGCGCGCCGACGCATGGCATACTCTTGGGGACCGCTCCGAACTTGGTTTATGCACCCGTTGCAGGTTATACGGGCTTGGATAGTTTCACCTTCAAAGCCAGGGATGGCAAAGTGGATTCTGCCGCGGGCACGGTCACCATTGATGTAGGCGTGGCTGGCAACCGCCGCCCGGTAGCGGCGAATCAGTTTGCGACGACTCCCGAAGACACCGCCAAGGCGATCACTTTGACTGGCTCCGATCCCGACGGCAACGCTCTCATCTATGACCTCGTGAGCGGGCCGACCTACGGCACCCTGACCGGAACTCCGCCGAATCTGACCTATCAGCCCGCGGCCAGCTATCCGGTGGTGAACTTCAACGGGGCGGACAGCTTTACCTTCACCGTGCGTGACGCCTCGCTGACCAGCGCGGTGGCGACGGTGAGCATCACGGTGACACCGCTCAATGATGCTCCGCAGGCCATAGCGCAAAGTGTGAACGTGCCCGCGAACGTGGCGACTCCCATTACTCTGGCGGCCACGGATGCGGAAAGCTACGCGCTGCTTTACTCGGTTGTGACCTATCCCATCCACGGCACCCTGTCCGGAAGCACGCCGAATCTAATCTACCTGCCAACGGCGAATTACCACGGCGCGGACAACTTTACGTTCAAGGTAACCGATAGCGAAGGGGTGCTGTCTTCCAGCGCCACGGTTAACATCACGGTAATCAACGATCCGCCGGTGGCCAACGCGCAGACCGTCGAGTTACAGCCAAACACCAGCAAAGCGATCACCCTGACCGGCAGTGACAATACCAACGATGCTCTGACCTACACCGTGCTCACTCTGCCCACGAATGGAGTCTTGTCGGGCACCGCGCCAAGTGTCACCTACACACCGACGGCTAACTACACCGGGGCCGATAGCTTCACGTTCCGGGCCAATGACGGCGTGGGCAATTCTCCCGCTGCCACCGTGACGCTGAACGTGGCGCAGTTTCAGACGTGGACGAATATCGCGGCAGGCACCTGGTCAACCGGC
>JANNDB010001045.1:0-2719 GCA_031387285.1 Betaproteobacteria bacterium
GGTGTCGGCCATCACTTCGTTATTGCGAACCAGCGCGTCCCGATGCCGCATGCCGGGCACGTCGTGGTAACCGAAATGGAAGGCGTAGTTGGATCGGCTCAGCCAGATGATGCGGTAGTCCGCCCAGGTCTGGTCGTAATAGCGGACAACGTCCAGGCTCACGAAAAATCCTTGCTCACCAGTAGTACCACGCTCGAGGCGGCAGTATCGCATCCGGGCCCGCCAATGGACTGATTTTCATGACCGGGTTCCGTCAGCCCGCCGCGTTCGGTCGCCCGATCCCCTCGGCCACCACCACCGCCTCCAGCAAGCCGGCGTCACTGGTCGCGTTGGGCATCAGCTGCTTGTGCAGGCTCAGCTTGACCTGCGGCGCGACGGCCCCCATCGCCAACACGGCGTCCAGCGCCGACTGCCGGGCCAGCGTGGTGGCCGCCTCGATGGCCAGCGCCGGATCGGTGAAATGGCGCGTGCCCACAGTGCTGTGCAGCGTGAACCTGCCGCTGCCGTCGCCGTCTACCCGAACGGTCACACTGTGCGCCACCACCCCGGTGGCTGCGCCCACGGCGTTGGCCACGTCGCCGTGCTCCGGGAACACCACCTCGCAACCCAGCCGGCGCGCGACCTCGCCGTAATACACCCGAACCGGGCCCCCGACCGCCACCACTGGCACGAGCGGCGCTACCTGCACCCGGGCCAGGCCCAGCACGCCATCACCTGCGCATACGGCATGGATCAGCTTGTCTTCGCGCAGATGCTCGCCGACGGCGGTATCGAGGATTGCGCGCGCGCTCATGCGGACGGTTTCGCTCCAGACGTCGCGGGCGTACTGCTCGGTGCGCGCCGCGGTGGGGAACTTCATGTCGCGCAGTCGGCAGGCCAGCTGCGCAGCCAGGCGCGCGGCGTCCACCGACCAATTGGCTTGCAAACCCAACACGTGGGCAGCGTCCGATGGGGTGAAGCCGGCCACCTGGACCAGGCCCTTGCGCTTCAACGAGGCCACTGCACGCTGCGCGCCCAGCGAGGTGGCAAGCCGGCGCAGCGCCTGCGGGCGCTCGGTCACCTGGACAAGCAGTTCGCGCTCGCGCGCAGTGAGTTCGCCAGCCTGGCCTCCGGCGCGCGCGCCGAATGGCAGCAGCACAAAGCGCCCGTGCTGGGAGGAGCCACCGTCCACGTCCTGCAGGTCAGCCTCCAGCAGGGTCAGCAGTTCGGGATAGCGCGCGCCCAGCAAGGCCACCGGCACGATGCGCTGCGGACCCACGCTGAGCTTGCCGTTCGCACCCAGATGCACCTCGCTGTCGCCGCCCAGACCAATCGTGCGCACGTCGATGGCCCGCACCATGGTGCGCCAGCCGCCGACTTCTGCGCCCTGCTCGGTGATCTGGGGCCGGCCATCACGCAGTACGCCGAGGTCGGTGGTGGTGCCGCCCATGTCAGACAGTATGAAGCTCTGCAGACCCGACAGCCACTGCGCACCGACCAGGCTGGCGGCCGGGCCGGACAACACGGTCTCGATAGGACGCGTGGCTACGGTTTCGGCCAGCGCCAGCGTACCGTCACCCTTGACGATCATCAAAGGGCAGCAGATGCGCAGCTGTGCCATGGAGCGGTTCACCGCCTCGATCAGAGTTGACACGCGCGTGATCAGGCGCGCGTTCAGGGCCGCCGTGAGCGCCCGGCGCGGCGCATCGAGCGAGGACGACAGCTCGGTTGAGAGCGTTACCGGCTTGCCGGTGCGCGCAACAATGCGGTCGCGTGCCATATGTTCGTGCGCGGCATTGCGCACGGCAAACGTGGAAGCGACGGCAAACGCATCGACCTTGCCGGCCATTTCGTCCAGCGCCGCGTCCAGCGCCGCCAGGTCCAGCGGCGCCCGCTCATCGCCGTTGTGGTCGTGGCCGCCGTTGATCACCTGCACCGGCATGCCGGGAAACGCCTTGGCAATCCCGGTGCGTTCCACCATGGCCGCGTCGAAACCCACCAGCAGCATGCCGACGGAACTGCCATGACCCTCGACCACGGCGTTGGTCGCCAGGGTCGTGGAAACCGACACCAGCCGGATGTCGCCCGCGTCCAGCCCGTGTGGCAACTGCGCCAGCGCCAGTGTGATCGCCTCGGTCACGCCGATGGCCAGGTCGCCCTTGGTGGTGATGGCCTTGGCGCGCGCGATCACCTTGTGTCCCAGCGCTTCGATAATGGCGGCGTCGGTGTAGGTGCCGCCGGTGTCGACACCGACCAGATAGGAAGCGGAGGAAGAAGTCATGCCATATTCATTGGTGCGCAGGGCCGCAAGGATACTGTACGCATGATGCACGCCTGCACCGCAGCGGCTCGCGCGAAAGCCTCGTGATGGTCCACCTCCAGCGCAACGAACTCGGCGCCGGCGTGCCGGACGGCACTGGCGAATGTGTGCTCAGCCTGTGGCTGGCCAGTGACGTGCAGGTGCAGGACAGCATCTCGCCGGCGCGCTGCGAATGGGTCGAGTTGCTGTCCCACGATCCTAAATGGCAGCCTTTGTGGCCCATGCACCGCCCCTACGAGGCGCTGACACACTGGGCGTTGGCCGCGCACGTCGACCGCGCGCGGCGCGACCCGCGCGGTCCCACGTCGGGCCGTCCGCATGACCTGGCGCTGTTTCTGGGCGACAACATCGACAACGCGCAACACAACGAGATGCAGGAGTTTCTGGACATTGTGGCCGGCGGCACCGCGAAACTGAGCG
>JANNDB010001088.1:0-8459 GCA_031387285.1 Betaproteobacteria bacterium
GAAGGGTCGGGTCGAACGCAAGATCCGTTTCATCCGCGACTCCTTCTTCGCCGCGCGCAGCTTCACCGATGTGGACGATCTCAACGCCCAGGCACGGGTATGGTGCGAGGGCCAGGCGGCCGATCTGCGCTGGCCCGAGGACACCCGTGTGAGCGTGCGCGAGGCCTTCGAGATCGAGCGCGCCAGCCTGCTGGCGCTGCCCCAAGCCGACTATCCCGTGCACGAACGCCTGGAGGTGGAGGTGGGCAAGACGCCGTATGCGCGCTTTGACCTCAACGACTACTCCGTGCCCCACAAATTTGTGCGGCGCAGCCTCACCGTGGTGGCCACCCCCGAGCGGGCGCGTATCCTGGATGGTCAAGCCGAACTTGCAAACCACGCGCGCAGCTACGACAGCGCCCAGCAGATCGAGGTGGCGGCCCACATCCGGGCGTTGGTGGCGCACAAGCGCGGCGCTCGCCAGCACCGCGCCACCGACGCGCTGGCGCAGGCCGCCCCGGCGGCGGCCGAGTTGCTGCAGCGCGCAGCCGCGCGAGGCCACAACCTGGGATCGATCACGGTGACGCTGTGCAGGCTGCTGGAGCGTTATGGCGCCCAGGCGCCACAGGCGGCCATCACCGAGGCGCTGGCCCATGATGTGCCCCACCCCAACGCGGTGCGCCTGGCGCTGGAGCGTGCGCGCGAGGCCCGCCACGAGAATCCGCCGGTTCTGGCGAAGCTGTCTGAACGCGCCATCCGGTATCGCGCCCCAGGCCGGCGGCATCGATGCGGCGCAGTTGCAAAGCCACGCGCGTGCGCTGCACCTGATGGGCCTGCTGGCCCACTGGCCCTCGGTGAAAGGCGATCGGGCGCGTCTGGGCTGGACCAACGAACTGCTGGGCTGGGAGGAAAGCGAACGCTCCCGGCGCAGCCTGGAGCGGCGGCTGCGCTCGGCCCACATCGGGCGCTTCAAGCCGCTGGCCGACTTCGACTGGGATTGGCCCACGCAGTGTGACCGGGAGGCGGTGCAGGACCTGATGAGCCTGTCGTTCATGACGGACGCCACCAACGTGGTGCTGGTGGGCCCCAACGGCATGGGCAAATCGATGCTGGCGTGCAACCTGGGCCACGAGGCGTTGATCCAGGGGCGCACGGTGCTGTTCACCAGCGCGGGGCAGTTGCTCGGTGACCTGGCCGCGCTGGACAGTGATTCGGCGCTGCGCCGGCGGCTGCGCCATTACGCCCGGCCCGATCTCCTGCTGATCGACGAGGTCGGGTATTTGTCGTACTCCAACCGGCACGCCGACTTGCTGTTCGAGCTGATCAGCCGGCGCTACCAGAACAAGAGCACGGTGGTGACCACCAACAAGTCCTTTGGCCAGTGGCACGAGGTGTTCCCCAACGCGTCTTGCGTGGTCTCGCTGATTGATCGTCTGGTGCACCGCTGCGAGGTGGTGGCCATCGAGGGGGAGTCCTACCGGCTCAAGGAGGCCAAGGAACGTGCTGCGCAAAAGGCTGCCACACGCGCCAGCGCCAGCGCGGGGCGCAAGGCCAGGAAGAAATGAACAGACGCCCCCCGCCCATCGTACCAACCTACTGGACGCCCGAGCAGGCGTTGGCGGTGTTCGAGATCCTCGATGAGTTGCGCGATCGGGTCTGGGGGTTGTACGGGCCTCAGATTCAGCAGGCCATCCGTGAGGACAGGTGCCCCACCAGCCCCAAAGCCACACCACGCAATTGACCAGCCAGACTTGCCGTTCTGACGATCACTGTTTGATCGGCCTGACTGCCGCGCCACTATGCGCGCGTGGCCGCCCACCCGGAATTGCACGTCCAACTCACCACAAAACCGCGCTCTGAAAGCCATATTTGCGCGGTTTCACAGAGCCGTCAACACCTTCGTATTCCCGGACGCATTGTGGCGTGCCGCCATTTGCCCCGCCATTTCATTCTGGGGCAAATGCCATCACACCACAACGCGCCGGTTAATTCAAACGTTAAATTTCTCTAGGCGTGTGGCTATTTTGTAAATACAATTTGCCATGCTCACATGGGATAAAGCCAAGCGCAAGCAGAACATCAAGAAACACGGCTTGGACTTCGCGGGATGCGACGCAATTTGGGATCACTTCACTATCACACGTGAAGATAGGCGACAAGTCTACGGCGAGGCCCGGCAGGTCTGCTTCGGGTTGTTGACCGGCGAAGTGGTTGTAATGGTTTACACGGAGCGCCTGGGAGGGCCGCACGTCATCTCGCTGCGAAAGGCAGAAAAGCATGAAGCTCGCTACTACCGCCAAGTTACCAAAGAAAACCTCGGCTAAGGTGTCCGACCCGGACAATCCTGCGTGGACGGAAGAGATGCTTGGCGCGCCCGTTCTGAAGCGCGGGCGCGGACCGCAGGCGGCGCCGACCAAGGTGCTGACTTCCATACGTCTGGACGCCGACGTACTAGAGTTCTTCAAGTCTCAGGGGGGTGGCTACCAGTCGCGCATCAACGATGCCCTTCGCAAAGAGGTCGACCGAAATTTAACTGGTCGTCCAAGCGCGACAACGCGCAAGCGCGTTGCAGCTTGACTTCGGCGTACGATTGCCTTTGAGAAACCCGACTGGCCGCACCCAGTCTTTTGCGGGTACTCCAAAACCTCTGGGAACCCGCGCCAGCATTGGGGTTCCGGCTTTTCCTGGGCCAACAGCGTAGTAAAACCCTCCTGCCGCGCCTCTTTTGCGCCGCCCGCTTACGCATCACCTAAACTGCGTTGATGCTGTGGGTGAAGGCCTTCCATATTGTGTTTGTTGCGAGCTGGTTTGCCGGCTTGTTTTACTTGCCACGGATCTTTGTCAACCTGGCCATGGTGGCGCCGCAGTCCATTGCGGAGCGCGATCGGCTGGTGCTTATGGCGCGCAAACTCTACCGTTTCACGAACCTGCTTTCATTCCCGGCGCTGGGTCTGGGAATCTGGCTCGCATGGGTGTATTGGGAACTCCCTGGGTTCGGGCGCGGCCCCGGAAATCACTGGCTGCATCTCAAGCTGCTGATGGTCGTTTTGGCGCTGGGGTACCAGCACGCTTGCGCCAGCCTGTTGCGAAAATTCGAGTCTGGCCTGGCGACCCGCAGCCATGTCTGGTATCGCTGGTTCAATGAAGTTCCGGTGCTGATACTGCTGGTGACGGTCGTGCTGGTAGTCGTCAAGCCGTTCTGACGCCTTTTTTGCGCGCCATGCAAAGGACATCCGCCTGGCCGCTTGCGCTGACTTGCATCGTGTTGATCGTGTATGCAAGCCTCTACCCTTTTGGCGAATGGCGTGATCAGGGACTCTCGCCCTTTTCCTTTCTGTGGTCCCCGTTGCCGCGGTACTGGACGGGCTTTGACGTTGCCGCCAACCTTTTGGGCTATTTCCCTCTGGGATTTCTGCTGGCCCTGACGGCACTTCGAACAGGTCGTGGAAGGCACTGCGTGTCGCGCTCGACCTTGGTGTGCCTGGTGTTGTCGCTGACGATGGAGTCGCTGCAGGGGTACCTGCCGACGCGTGTGCCGTCCAATGTGGACTTGCTGCTCAATATCTGCGGCGGCTACCTTGGAGCCGCCGTTGCCAGCGCTCTTGAATCCTTTGGGGCGCTCGATCGATGGAGCCGACTGCGCGCACGCTGGTTCGTGACCGATGCCAGCGGCGCGCTGGTGTTGCTGGCGTTGTGGCCGGTGGCGCTCTTGTTTCCAGCAGCGGTCCCGTTCGGTTTGGGCCAAGTGGTGGAGCGGCTGGAGGCCACCGTGGTCGAGTTGCTCGAAGATTCGCCGTTTCTGGAGTGGTTGCCGTTGCGCGAGGTTGAATTGCAGCCTCTGGTGCCAGCTGCCGAAGTGGCTTGCGTGGTTATCGGACTACTGATGCCCTGTCTGCTTGGCAATTGCATCATCCGCTCACGACCACGCCGCGTCGCATGGTCTTTCGCCGTCGTGCTGACCGGCATCGTGGGCACGGGTCTGTCGGCAGCGTTGAGCTTTTCACCGCAGCACGCCTGGGTATGGCTGACACCTCCGGTGCTCGCCGGCGTGGTGCTGGCGCCGTTGCTGGCGCTGACCCTGGTGCCATTGAGCCGGCGCAGTTGTGCCGCGGTGGCATTGCTGCTGATGGGCGTGTACCTGGCGATACTCAATCAGGCGCCAGCCGACCCCTATTTCGCCCAGACCCTGCAATCCTGGGAACAAGGCCGTTTTATCCGTTTCAACGGGCTGGCGCAGTGGCTAGGCTGGTTATGGCCCTATGCGACAGTGATCTACCTGTTTGCGCAGATGGGCGATCGGAAGGTGACTGCCTCCTAGAATCGGGGCCATGCAAGACACTTCGCCACAGACCGCCTATTACCAGCGCCATATCTTCTTTTGTCTCAATGAACGCAAGAACGGTGAAGCCTGTTGCGCCCAACATGCGGCGCAAGCCTGCTATGACAGGTGCAAGCAGTTGGTCAAGGAGGCGGGCTTGTCGGGCCCGGGCAAGGTGCGGGTCAACAAGGCGGGTTGTCTGGATCGATGCACGGGAGGGCCCATCGTTGTTGTCTACCCGGAGGCGGTCTGGTACACCTACGTGGACGCGCACGATATCGACGAAATAGTCGACTCCCACTTGAAGAATGGGCGTGTCGTCGAGCGCCTGCTTACGCCGCCTCACCTGGGCCGGTAGTCGGTCACTTTGACGCATGAACGCACTGACGGTTCGCGCGACGATCCCTGGTCCTGCGGGTGTAATGGAGGCGCGCATCGACTCGCCCGCGGACGGTGCTGTTGCGGGCACGGTGGTGGTGGCCCATCCCCATCCCTTGTTTGGCGGCTCCATGGACAACAAGGTGGTGCAGACCATCGCGCGGGCCTATGTGCAGTGTGGCTGGCGCGCCGTCCGGGTCAATTTCCGCGGCGTTGGGCTCAGCGCGGGCGTCTACGACGAAGGCCGGGGCGAGGCGGATGACTTGATGGCCGTAGTCCACCACAGCGCTGCGTCCGGCGCTCTGGCTTTGGCGGGCTTTTCATTTGGGTCGTTTGTTGCCAGCACGGCGGTACAGCGCCTGCATGGTGAGCGCGCGTTATCGAGCCTGATTTTGGTGGGAACCGCGGTGAGCCGCTTTCCCGTGACCACCCTACCGTCCGAATTGCATCCGAAAACCCTGGTGATCCACGGTGAGGCGGACGAAACCGTGCCGCTCGGCGATGTCCTGCGCTGGGCGCAACCACAGAACCTGCCCGTGCTGGTAATTCCCGGGGCGTCGCATTTTTTTCACGGACAATTGAACGTGCTTCGCTATCTGGTGGCGCGCCAGATTACGGCCGGCTAAAGCCCATTCGGCACTGGCCCGGCAGCGCCGGCCTCCAGCCGTAGCGCGATTTGCGTGCTTTCACTTCAGTCATCACGATGAAATGTCTTATCTCCATTTTTCTTTGTGCGTGGACGCTTTGCGCCTCGGCGCAAACCCCGCTGCCGCCTGAAATTGCGGCCAGGTCGTTCCTTTTGCTGGATATCACTGCCAACCAGGTTCTGGCGGAGAAAGATGCCGATTCGGCGGTCGAACCGGCCTCGCTGACCAAGTTGATGACTGCCTACCTCGTGTTTGACGCCTTGCGCGCCAAGAAGATCGACCTCAAGCAGCCCATGCCGGTGAGCGAACGTGCGTGGAAGATGGGCGGATCCAGAATGTTCATCGATCCCAAGATGAAGGTGCCGGTCGAGGACCTCATCAAGGGCATGATTGTGCAATCCGGTAATGACGCTACCGTTGCGCTGGCCGAGGCGGTTGGAGGATCGGTCGAGCGATTTGTGGAGTTGATGAATGGCCAGGCCGCGGTGCTTGGCATGAAATCTACAAGTTACCGTAACCCGGAGGGCTTGACGCAGGCGGGCCACAGTACGACAGCCCGTGACTTGGCCGTATTGGCACGGCGCCTGATGCAGGATTTCCCTGAATACGTGGCCTACTATGCCATCAAGAAGTACCGCTACGAAGGCACACCGGCCACCAACGACAGCAATCGCAACCTGTTGCTGTTTCGCGACCCCACGGTGGACGGACTCAAGACCGGCTTCACCGACGCGGCGGGGTACTGCATGATTGCCACGGCACGGCGCGAGTTCCCCAACCTGGCCACTGCCAGCACGCCCGGCACCCGCCGGTTGTTGTCCATTGTGTTGGGAGCGGCGAGCGAAAACGGCCGCGCCAATGAGTCGCAGAAGTTGCTGAACTGGGGTTACTCTGCCTTTGATGCGGTCAAACTGTTTGACGCCGGGCAGGCGGTGGCGACCCCTGCTGTCTGGAAGGGCGCGCAGCCTACCGTCAAGCTGGGGCGCACGCAGGCCGTGATCGTGGCAGTGCCGTCTGGCGGGGCCTCGAAGGTCAGCACGGCCGTTGTCCGTGCCGAACCCCTGGTGGCGCCGTTTGCCCAAGGGCAGACCGTCGGCACGCTCAAGGTGTCGCTCGGCGAGCAGACGCTCGCCGAGCTGCCTCTGGTGGCGTTGGAGGCCGTTGCGCAAGCCGGCATCCTCGGGCGTGCGTGGGACGCAATTCGCCTGTGGATCAAGTAGGTGACGCGTGCTGTAATGATGGCGTGGTGGAAGTCCATCAAGTGTGAGGTGCCCATGAAATCCATGCGTGT
The DNA here is from genome assembly GCA_031387285.1 of Betaproteobacteria bacterium. Lineage (GTDB taxonomy): Bacteria > Pseudomonadota > Gammaproteobacteria > Burkholderiales > Burkholderiaceae_C > CAISIP01. The sequence goes on from JANNDB010001088.1 coordinate 6,614, forward strand.
TCTGGCGGGTCTGGTAGCCGCCTTGTTTGCCGCTTGCAGCATTGCGGTGGAGCTGAAGTTGCGCGTCATGGAGACAACCGATGTGCACATGAACCTGCTGAGTTATGACTATTACCAGGATCGGCCGACCGACCAGTACGGTTTGTCGCGCGCGGTGACATTGATAAAGGCGGCCCGTGCCGAAGCCGCCAACAGTATGTTGTTCGATAACGGCGATCTGCTGCAAGGCAACCCGATGGGTGACGTGATTGCCAAGGTGCGTCCCTTGCAGGATGGCCAGACCCACCCTGCCTACAAGGTGATGAACCAGTTGGGCTACGACGCCGCCAATCTGGGCAACCACGAATTCAATTTCGGCTTGCCGTTTTTGCGCCGTTCGATACAGGGCGCCAACTTTCCTTACGTCAACGCCAATGTGCTGGTTGATGACAAAGAGAAAAACTCGGCCAACCCGACCCACGCGTTTACGCCCTATGTGTTGCTGGACAGGGATTTCCGTGACGTGCAAGGCCGGCCGCAGCGGATCAAGGTGGGTGTGATCGGTTTTGTGCCACCACAGATCATGCAATGGGACAAAGCGAACCTGGAGGGGCGCGTGGTCGTGCGCGACATGGTTGAGATGGCGAGGAAGTATGTGCCGGAGATGCGCGCCAAGGGGGCAAATCTGGTGATCGTTATTCCCCACTCCGGCTTTGAAAAGGGCGAAGTTGGCCAGTTTGGCGAGAACGCGGTCTCCCGCCTGGCCGAGATACCGGGGGTGGATGCCATTCTGTTCGGGCATGCACACGCAGAGTTTCCCAGCGCGGCTTTTGCCAGCTATCCAAAGGTCGATGTGGCCCGCGGCACGATTAACGGAGTGGGAGCCGTGATGCCCGGTCGCTGGGGCGATCATCTGGGCGTAGTGGATCTGACGCTGGACAACGCAAGTGGCAGCTGGAAGGTGGTCGCGAGCCAGTCCAGCATTCGGCCGATTTTTGATCGGGCCGCAAAGAAGTCGTTAGCCGATGCCGACCCATTGGTGGAAAAGGCTGTCGCAGAAGAGCATGCACTCACTTTGTCCTACGTGCGAGACAAGGTTGCAGTGAGCAGCGCCCCGATCTACAGCTATTTTGCGCTGGTCGGTGATGACCCATCCGTACAAATAGTGTCCAACGCGCAGATTGCCTATGTAAAGCGCGCGATGCAGGGCACTGAATACGAAAAATACCCTGTACTGTCTGCAGCTGCGCCGTTCAAGTCCGGTGGGCGCCAAGGTTGGGCCTACTACACGGACATTCCGGCAGGGCCGTTGGCAATCAAGCATACGGCGGACCTGTATATCTATCCAAACACGCTCAAGGCGATGTTGTTGACGGGTGCCGAAGTGCAGGAGTGGCTGGAGATGTCGGCGGGTCAGTTCAACCAGATAGACCCCAAGGGAGCGCCGGCGCAGGGCCTGATCAATGACGCGTTCCCGTCGTACAACTTCGACACGATCGACGGCGTCACGTATGAGTTGGACTTGACCCAGCCGGCAAAGTACGCCGTCAATGGGAGCGTGGCTAATGCCGGCGCGAACCGCGTGCGGAATTTGCGTTTTGAGGGTGCGCCCATCAAGGCAGATACCAAATTCCTGGTGGCGACCAATAACTACAGGGCCTTTGGCGGCGGCAACTTCCCTGGCCTCAATGAGCGCAAGGTTGTTTTTGATGCCCCCGAGGAAAATCGCCAGGTTCTCGTTGAATACCTGTCGCTGGTCGATGCCCTGACACCAGGCAAGACGGTCAACCCGTCCGCAGACGGGAACTGGCGAATCCAGCCGGTGGCGGGCGTACGGATGAACTTCCTGTCGGCCAGCGCGGCCAGC
>JANNDB010000011.1:0-3575 GCA_031387285.1 Betaproteobacteria bacterium
GCCGGGATCGGAATAACCAGGCATGCCTGTCTCCAGGAGGGTGGTTGGGGTGCGATTGTGGGCTATATTGTGACCGGAGGAGATCACCATGAAAGTCAGCGACATCCTGCGTGTCAAGGGCGGCACCCTGTACACCACGACTCCCGATGAGCTGCTGGTCGACGCTGCCCGGGTGATGGCCGAGAAGGATATCGGTTCACTGGTCGTGATGGAGCATGGCGATCTGGTGGGCATGCTCACCTTCCGCGAAGTGATCCAGACCGTGGTGAAAAATGGCGGGGCCCTCGGCACCTACTCGGTGCGCGCCTCGATGGACGACGCTCCACTCACCTGCACGCTGGAAACCGACCTGGACGAAGTGCGGCGCATGATGCTGGAGCGCCACGCGCGCTACCTGCCGGTTCTCGATCAGCGCATGTTGATGGGCGTGGTCAGCTTCTACGACGTGGCCAAGGCCGTGGTGGACAGCCAGAACTTCGAGAACAAGATGCTCAAGGCCTATATCCGGGACTGGCCTGACGCCGGCGGCGCCGAGCCGGCCTGAGCGCGGCCGGACCGCTCGCGGATAATCGGGGCATGAGCGCAGCGCCGGGCCGCCCCAAGCAAGCTCGCACCGCAGCACGCAGTGCGGAGGTATTCCTGTGAGCGGCAACACTTTTGGCAACCTGTTTGCCGTAACCAATTTCGGGGAATCGCACGGTCCGGCGATCGGGTGTGTGATCGACGGCTGTCCACCAGGCATGGCCTTGGCAGAAGCCGACATCCAGGGCGACCTGGACCGGCGCCGGCCTGGAACCTCCAAGTTCGTGACCCAGCGCAACGAACCCGACACGGTGGAGATCCTCAGCGGCGTATACGAGGGCAGGACTACCGGCACGCCGATCTGCCTGCTGATCCGCAACACGGACCAGCGGAGCAAGGATTACAGCAACATCCTGCAGACCTTTCGCCCCGGGCACGCCGACTACACCTATTTCCAGAAATACGGCATCCGGGATCCGCGCGGTGGCGGGCGCTCGTCGGCACGGTTGACAGCGCCCATGGTTGCGGCCGGCGCGGTGGCCAAGAAGTGGCTGTTCGGGCAATACGGAACGCTGTTCCGGGGCTGCATGACGCAGATCGGCGAGTTGCCGATTGCCTTCGAAAGCTGGGACCACGTGGCGCGCAATCCGTTCTTCGCCCCGGTGGCGGATGTGACCGCGCTGGAGACCTACATCGAGACCCTGCGCAAGGCGGGCGACTCCTGCGGCGCGCGGGTGCGGGTGGTGGCGAGCAACGTGCCTGTCGGCCTCGGCGAACCCCTGTATGACCGGCTCGACGCCGATATCGCCTATGCCATGATGGGCATCAATGCGGTCAAGGGTGTCGAGATCGGCGCCGGTTTTGCGAGTGTGGCGCAGCGCGGAACCAGCCATGGCGACGCGCTCTCGCCCCAGGGGTTTCGATCCAACAACGCCGGTGGTGTGCTCGGGGGCATCAGCACCGGGCAGGACCTGGAGGTGAGTGTTGCCATCAAGCCCACCAGTTCGATCCTGTCGCCGCGCGAGTCCGTGGACGTGAACGGCCAGTCCACCGAGGTGAGCACCAAAGGCCGCCACGACCCCTGTGTAGGCATTCGCGCGACGCCGATCGCCGAGGCGTTTCTGGCGCTGGTTGTCATGGAGCATGCCCTGCGCCATCGTGCGCAGTGCGGCGACGTTCGCACCGGTCTGGCGCCGATCAAGGCTTCTGCCGGCTAGGCCTTTGGCAATGCCGCTTCAGGCGAACGGCGCAGCGGATTGAATCCAGTCACCATCACGGTGGCCACCAGCACCAGCGCGGCGCCTGCGTAAGAGGCCAGCGTGAACACTTCGCCCAGTACCAGGTGCCCCCAAAACACTCCGAATATCGTGACCATGAAGGTGGAACTCAGCGCCGCTACCGGCGTGACGTGTTTCACAATGCGCATGTAGAGCCAGTACGCCAGGCCGGAGGTGGCAATGCCCATCACCGCGACCGAGGCTACCGCGCCCGGAGTGAAATGCGCCTTCGGCAGATTCCACAACGCAACAGGCGCCAGCAGGAAGAATGCAAACAGATGAATGATGGCCGTGATGGCCAGTGGTTCCATGCGCGTGGTCGCCCGCTTGAGCAGCGGGGCTGTCGAGCCGGACATCGCGGCTCCGCAGATGGCCAGCGCCGTGCCCTGCAGCAACTGGGTGGTCGACTGCATCGGCCCCGGCTGCACGACCAGCGCCACACCAACAAATGCAGCGATGCAACCGAAGATCTTGGTCTGGGTCAGGGTGTCCTCCTTCATCCAGGCAGACGCAAAGGTCCCGAACAGCACGCTGGTGACGCTGAGCACGGCGCTGTACCCGGCTGGCAGGAAGAGCGAGGACCAGGAGTACAGGAAATGCGGCACCGCAATACCGATGGCCCCGATCAGCAGCAATTCACGCCAGTGCTTCCATGGCCAAGGGGCGTGGTTGATGTACATGATGAGCGCCAGCGTGGCCGCGCCAAGACCCAGACGCGATGCCGCCATCACGCTGGGGCCCAGCGCTGGCGTCGCAATTCGGGTGAGGAGGTAACCTGCCCCCCACAATGCGGACAGGGCGACGAGCTGCAGAAAATAACGCGTCTTCACTGGGCGCGATTGTCCGCGATTGCGGTTGCCGCTAGCGCCGGGCTCGGGGCAGGCGAAAATCGGGTCAGTCCAACGATTTCAGAGGCGGCTTGCATGGGAAAGTTCGTATTGGCCGGCGTCATGGGATGGCCGGTGGCGCATTCGCGTTCACCGGCCATCCACGGGCATTGGATAGGGCAGCATGGCTTGAACGGCGCCTATGTGCTGCTGCCAGTGGAGCCGGCGCGCTTGCCACAGGCCGTACAGGCTTTGGCAGCACTTGGTTTCGCTGGATGCAACGTGACGATCCCGCACAAAGTGGCGGCGATGCAACTGGTGGACCGGGTCGACCCCGCTGCGCAGCGCATCGGCGCCATCAACACCATCGTGGTGGAATCCGACGGCAGCACCACAGGCTACAACAACGATGCCACGGGTTTCATTGAGAGCCTGCGCGAGGCACACCCTGGCTGGCGTGCCGATGCCGGCCCGATCGCCGTCATGGGTTGCGGTGGGGCTGCACGTGCGGTGATCGTGGGCTTGCTGGCGCAAGGAGCGCGCGAAGTGCGGATCTGCAACCGTTCACCGGACAAGGCGCGGGCATTGGCACTGGAAATGGGCACTGCCGTGTGCACGGTTCCATGGGAGCAGCGCCACGCGGCACTGGAGGGAGCGGCGCTGCTGGTGAATACGACCAACCAGGGCATGCAGGGGCAGGGGGCGCTCGACCTGTCGCTGGACCGCCTGCCGCCTGATGCGCTCGTGTCCGATCTTGTTTACGTGCCGCTGGAGACGCCCTTGCTCGCTGACGCGCGTCACCGTGGGCATCGCACGGTAGATGGCCTGGGTATGCTGCTGCACCAGGCGCGGCCGGCTTTCCAGGCCTGGTTTGGCGTCATGCCCGAAGTCACGCCGCAATTGCGCTCATTGATTGTCGCCAGCCTCGGATGATGACCGTGGAGCTCTC
>JANNDB010000017.1:0-1754 GCA_031387285.1 Betaproteobacteria bacterium
GCAGGAGTACATCGACAAGAACCCGCATGTGATCGATGCCGTCATCAAGGCGGCCAAGGAGGCCGAAGTCTTCATCAACGCGCCGGGCAATTTTGATGAAACCATGAAGATCGCCCAGCAATACGTCAAGTTCGAAGTGCCCAGGGGCGACGAGGTGTTGGCCGCCAACATGCGCTCGGCGATCCAGGCCGGCGCCTACAAGGTCGCCATCAGCCGCAAGGCGGTGCAGGCCGAACTCGACCTGATGCTGGCGCTCAAGCTCATCGACAAGGCCTCGCCGCTGTCCGACCTGATCTACGACAAGGCGCCCTGAAGCGACGCGTTATGGCGGCTATTGTTTGACGCAGCCGGCAGGCGACCCGATCAGAGGTTGCCGACGAACTTCCAGGCGCCGCCTTCGACGCGGTACAGCAGCCCACCGGTCACCCCCAGATGGCTGGTCGATGAGAACCCGAAGCTGGCACCAAACACGGTCTTGAAATTACGCATCGACTCCAGCCCCTTGAGAAAGGAGTCGACGGTCAGGTCCGGTCCGGCCAGGCGCGCACCTTCGGCGATGACCTGCGTGAACATATAGCCATAGGTCGACGACACCGTCGGGGGCTGACCGAACTTGGCCGTGTAGCGCTTGGCCCAGTCCTTGATGGGCGCGGCCGCGCGTTCATCGTTGGGTGTGCCGACAAAGGCAACGGCGTACATACCTTCGACTGCGTCCTTGGCGAGTTTCAAGAGGGAATCGTCAAAGGCTGTCGCCGCGGCGATCACAGGAATCTTCCAGCCGCGCCGCTGCACCTCCAGCATGACGGCTGCCGCCGGTGGCACGGTTGCCACGAGCAGCAGCGCGTCGCAATTGGCGCCTTGAACGCGTGACACCTGCGCGCTGAAATCGGTCGCCCCACGCTTGTAGCCCACCGATTCAATCAGTTTGAGCCGGCCTTGCGCCAGTTGCTTCTCGGTTGCCTCCAGCACTTCGGCGCCAAAGTCGTCGTCCTGGTAAATGGCGCAGAAGCGGGTCTTCTTTTCCTTCTCCATGAAGTGCTTCAAGCCACCCGCCACCATGCCGCCATTGGTCGGATAACAGCCGAACCCCAGTCGCTCCAGGGGTGTGCTGAACATCAAAGCCGCCGTGACCGGGCACACGTGCGGAATGCCGGCCTTCAGGACCGCCGGCAAAGCCGCGGCCGCAGGAGCCGTTCCGGTCGCCATGACGATGGCAAAAACTTTGTCCTGATGGATCAGCTTCTCGGTCACCAGGGCGCCTTTTTTGGGATCGTAGCCGTTGTCCTCCACCAGTATCTTCAGCTTTCGGCCATGCACGCCACCGGCGGCATTGATCTCCTCCTCGGCCATGCGCACGCCGTTCTGTACGGCGCGCCCGACTTCCGCCACCGGGCCCGAAAGATCGTTCGGATAGCCCAGCAGGATCTGGTCCTTGGTCACGCCCTGGGTCTGCGCACCGGCAGTGCCCATGCTCCCGACCCCGCACGCCAAGGCCAGCCACCACGCTACGTTCTTCAATCGCATAATCCGTCTCCCGAATTGAGCGCCTGGGCGCGTTGATACCACTGTGAATCCTGTCCTGACGCATCATAATCACCTGAGCCAGACGCGCAACAACGTACAAACCCGAACAGGAGAGCAGCAATGAGCAACCATATCGATACCGCCAGGAAGTTTTTTTCAGCATGGGCGCGCCAGGACCATGCCGCCGTGCTGGACCTTGTGCATGACGATGTGATCTACCAGAACATGCC
>JANNDB010000023.1:0-2312 GCA_031387285.1 Betaproteobacteria bacterium
AGTGCGCTCTGCGAGACATTGAACTCCACAAACAGGGCGCGGGGCAGGGTGGAGGATTTCATCCACCCGGAGAATTTCGCCGAATACGCCACCGTGCGCGCCGCCAGCCCGGTGCCGGTGGCCGCCGGCGAGCAAGTTGCCACCCACTGGGAGTTCGAGCGCTTCATCGGGGACGGCTGCGTCGACATCATCCAGCCGGACCTGTCGCGCTGTGGTGGCCTCACGGTGGCGCGTCGCGTGGCGCAGATGGCCGCCTCTGCCGGCATCGACCTGGTGCCGCATTCCTGGCTTACGCACCTGCTGACCGGCTATTCGCTGCAGTTGATCGCCACCCTGCCCCGCGCCCTGTTTGTGGAGTTCAATGTCTCGCAGAGTGCGCTCACCCGAGGCATAGCGCCGGGCCGCTTCGTGCTGGAGGCCGATGGCTGCATTGCCATCCCCGACAGTGTCGACATGGGCGTGCGGGTGGACGAGGATTTCATTGCCGCCCACCGCGTCAACTGACCGTCATCGCACTGGAAGGGAGCACCCGATGCAACGCCTGATCTGCCAAGCACACGAACTGGATCTGCAAAGCCCCGGCCGACGCGACTACTGGGTCGCGCTGGAGCATGACTCGATCTGGGGCGACCATCTGGTTGCCCTGACCGTCATGGTTGGCCCGCAGGCCCGCGCAGGCGAGGGCCTGGTGGTTTTCGGCTCCAACCATGGCAACGAGTACGAAGGTCCGATGATCGTGCGCCGCATGATGCGCGATATCGACCTGGCTGACGTGCTGGGCCGCATCATCCTGATCCCGGTTCTCAATGTCGCGGCGTTCCGTGCCGGCGCACGCGACTCCGCGCTGGACGACCGTGTCAACCTCAACCGCGCCTTTGTGGATGGTGCGGGTACGGTGCAGGGCATCAAGGGCATCACGCACCGCATCGCCGCTTTCGTGCGCAACTGCATCTGGCAGCACGTACACGTGGTGCTCGACCTCCACGCCGGCGGACAGGTGGCGCGTTTTCAGCCGCTTGCCAGCTTCCACCCGGTGCAGGACCCGGCCCTGTCGCGCTCCATCGAAGACACCGCCCGCTGGTTCGGCACGCCGCTGGTCATCACTTACCAGAACGAGACGCCGGGGCTGTTGTCCAGCGAAGCGGAGCGATTGGGCAAGATCACCGTGGGCTGCGAACTCGGCTGGGGCGGCGCGGTCAGCGCGGCGGGCGTGCGTTACGGGTGCCATGGCGTGCGCGCGGCGGCCATCCACCATGCCCAGTTGCGCGGCGCGATCGCTCCCATCGCGCACCACGCGGATGGCAGCCAGTTGCGCGCGGAAATGATCGAACGGGCCTGTTTCACCGTAGCCCCGTTCGCCGGCCACTACGAACCCCTGCTGGAATGTGGCGCGCTGGTTAAGCTGGGCGATACCGTGGCCCTGCTGCATGATTTCGAGCGCATCGATCTCGATCCCTGGCCGGTGCAGGCGGGTGTGGACGGCGTGGTGATCGCGCAGGCCTGGGGGGCGCCGGTATTGCAAGGCCAGCATGTGCTGGTGACGGGCAGGATCACGCCATTTGGCGCCTGACAGACCGGCAGTGGCACACTTGCCTACTAGTCCAAAACCACACCGCCTGACCTATGACCACTGCCAAAGTGACGCTGTTGGTGCTCGCCGACCCGGCTGATCCCTATCTGAAGCATCTTGACCCGTTCCGCGAGCGCGTGGACATCGTCACAGGGCCGGATCTTCAGTCGCTCGCAGCGGCCGCCCCGCGCGCCGATGCCATTCTGGTGTGGTCGGCCGGCCGCGCCCTGGTGGAGCAGGTCTGGGCGCTTTCGCAGCAGGTGCGCTGGATCCATTCCCGCGCCGCCGGCCTGGACACCCTGCTGTTTCCGGCGCTGGTGAACAGCGCGGTGCCGCTTACCAACAGCATGGGCGTGTACAGCCGTTCCCTGGGCGAGTTCGTCGCTGCGGCGGTGCTGTTTTTTGCCAAGGACTTTCACCGCATGCAGCGCAACCAGGCAGCGGGGCGTTGGGAGCAGTTCGACGTGGAGGAAGCCCACGGCAAGACCATGGGTATCGTCGGTTATGGCGACATCGGCCGCGCAGCGGCCAGGCTGGCCAAGGCGCTGGGCATGCGCGTGATCGCGTTGCGGCGCCACCCCGAAAAATCGCGTGACGACGACCTGGTGGACGAGGTGCTGGCCAGCGACCGCTTGCTGGAGTTGATGGCGCGCTCGGACTACGTGGTCGCTGCCGCACCCATTACACTGGATACCCGTGGCCTGGTCAGCGCCGCTGCCATTGCAGCGATGAAGCCCAGCGG
>JANNDB010000059.1:0-9046 GCA_031387285.1 Betaproteobacteria bacterium
ACGCGATGGTCCGCCGGCAGCCCGTATGGCGAGGAATCCGGCAACGCGCGCGTAGGCCTCTCGACCGTAGAAGTCGTCGGCGTTGATGACCGCGAACGGGCCACCGATCACATCCCGCGCAGACCAGACCGCGTGCAGCGTACCCCACGGGCGGTTGCGACCGACGGGAGCCGTGCAGCCGGCGGGAAGGTCATCCAGGCGCTGGCACACACAGCGCACCGTCAGGCGGTCGGCATACCAGGCGGCAATGCGCTCGCGGAACAGGTCTGCGAATGCGCTGCCCACCACGAACACGACGCTGCCGAAGCCGGCGCGTATCGCATCGAATACCGCGTAGTCGAGCATGCTCTCACCGCCCGGGCCCACCGGCTCCATCTGCTTGAGTCCGCCGAACCGCGTGCCCTGCCCGGCCGCCAGAACGATCAGCGCCGGTCGCGCCGGCCGTGCCGTCACTACCGCGCCTCGTCCGCGAAGCCGACAAACACCGTTGCTTCAGCGACAGACTTGCGCTCGGATACCACCGCGTTCGCCGGGAAGCTGTAGTCCGGCCAGCCCAGCGCTATGCTTTTCATGATCACCTGATCGTCGGCTATTCCCGCGTGCTCGCGCACCACCGGCGACTGCATGATCCCCTGGCTGTTGATCACCGCGCCCAGCCCGCGCGACCACGCGGCGTTGACCAGGGCGGTTGAAACGGCGCCACAGTCGAAAGGCGTATCGTCGCTCCCGTCGAGTACCCGGTCATAACTCACGATCACGCATACGGGCGCGTCGAACTGGCGGAAGCCGCGCAGCACCCAGTCGTGGCGGCCCTCCTTGTCGTCGCGCTCGATGCCCATGGCGGAGAACAATTGCTTGGCTACGCCAACCTGCCTGTCGCGATGCTTGCCTGCAAACCCCTGACCGGTGCGGAACTCGCGCGATTGCGGCACACCGGCGACCATGCGTTCGGTATTGCCAGCCCGGATCCGGTTTAGCGGTTCGCCGGTGATGACGTAAAAATTCCAGGGCTGGGTATTCATCGACGATGGAGCGCGCATCGCCAAAGCGATGATTTCCTCGATCAGCGCCCTGGGAACCGGGTCGGGTTTGTAGCCGCGAATGCTGCGGCGGCCGAGGACAACGTCATCAAATTGCATGGGTGGTTCCTGGGATAGGTGGCCTGGTTTCAACGGATACAAAAAGTCTATCTGACTCTCCCCCTGCCAGCTGTCACCACCAGCGCATCGGCAAAGCCGCGCCGGCTTGCTGGCTGGCTGGCTTTCAGGCTTATCAGGCGCGCCGCCGCGCGCAGCCGTGGAGCAGGCCCCAAAACCCGCAACATCCTGCGCGCGGTTGCAAAAGATCTGCATGTTCCGTGCACATTCCGGGTGTTTTACATACTGAAGTAATCCGGGAATGCTATGTTGCGCATTTAGTTCGTTAGACTGAAACGTTGGGCTGCTCAGCATCACATCGCGGATGCGTGGCACTTTTGCTTGTTGGCCTTCGGAGCATTCCATGTCACATTTGAACAAGATTACGCGGCGCAATGCGCTGAAAAAGGGCGGTAGCGTAGTCGTCTTTGGTGGGCTCGCCGCATGTGGCGGGAGCGAACAATCCATACAAAATGACTCCAATGCCACAACAGCGGCAGGGGAGAGTACTTCTGCGACGGCGGCGTCCGACGACCTTCAATCCGCCCTCAGGCAGCCGGAAAGTGTTGCCACATCGGCTGCGTCGCTGGCAATTGGTACGACGGAGGCCAAGTACCGGTTCCAGAAAAATCGATTATTCCAATCCCTGGCGGCCGCGACGCTGCCCAACCGGATTCCTGGTGGATCACCCTACGCCATGGAAAATCGCGGTCCGAATATCGACTATGTCGATTTGGGCATCGGGTGGACTTGGCGCAACCGTGGCGGCGATTGGATCGATGCTTCTTCGACACCCCAGGGAAACCGTCCGTGGTTCTCAGTGTGGACAGGTGCGGTAACAGGATCAACTGCCAAGTACGAATATTCGGCGGATGTCAGTCTGGCGCTCCGGCTCGTACAAGAAAATAGGCGGTGGTGCGCCTTTCTGATGCGTAGCGCGGGTGCTCCGCGCGTCATAGCCGGACTGCACCAGACTCCGCTTCAGACGAATCCGGTGCCGAAGATTGTGGTCAAGTATGTGAACGGTAGCACTGCAACCTTGAGGTGTTTATTGATTGGCGGCATTTCGTCGAGTTCCAAGCTCCCGTACACCACAGGCGCGAAGTACTCGCTTCCCGTCGTGATTGAATTCGAGCAGCCTGCGCGTGCAGTTGCTTCGGCTACGCTCAGTTTCACGGTCGTGGAACACTGGTCCGGGTCGAACAAGAGTATTGAAGGCTTCATCCTGGATCCTCCAAACGACGCGTTGGCACCCATTGCAGGGATTGCAGCGAGAGCCGGGTTGCTGGATGGTGCGCTGGACCAGAATGATTCCATCATTGGCGTTCACCGGTATCTCGATGGCCGGCCGTGGAGTGATTTCGCTTCTCTGGGGCGCCCCTCGTGGGTTTACAACACATCGGCTGAGCGCAATTTCGACCCGGCCATATTTGGCACCGGTCCTGAAGACAAGACCAAGTTTCCCCATCTTGACCTTGGCAAATGGATAGGCGTCGGCAGCAACTGGACCAAAGTCGACTCGAATTACCGGGATAAGGGCTTCGCGCCCCTGGTGTACGGATTGGGCGCAGTGCGGGTGGACATGCCGGCTGAATTGGGTGTCAAGGACGGGTCGGAAGTCGGAAACGCCGGAACGCTAGCCGCCAACGCCTTCCTGTTTCTGCCTGAGCCGGATTTCGGGCGACTCAAGCGGATTTTCGTGCGCTACTACCTGCGCCATGCTCCCTACCTGGCAACCTTTGCGCGACGCTATCAGGTGTTGCAACAGGGCGTACCTACATGGACCACCATGGGCGGCAAGACAGGCATCGCACCTTCCCATGCCACCTCGTACGGAGGGGTGTCCGCGTCGTCCGGCGGTGGCTATGGTTGGCAGATGCGGCTGAGCTGGGCCGATTGTGATGCAGGCCAAGGCGGGCCGGATGAAAACGGGCTTGCCCTCGGCCTGCATACCTGGGACTTCCAGTGGGCCAACAAGCCCTTTTTATACGGCCTCACGGACACCCCGCGTGACACGCAGTTCGGTCAGCGGGACGGGCTGGGTGGCATCGTCTACCACAACAAGTGGTACTGCATCGAGATGGAAGTGGATCTGAATTCGGTCATGGAGAATGGCCCCGGCTATCTTCAGGATGGAGCGGTGCGCGTTTGGGTCGACGGCAGCCTGGCGTTTGAACGCACGCAGATGGTGATGCGCTCCCTTCCGCTTTACTCGCCGCCTCTCAATGACGCTGCGCTACGGCCTTGCCGTGAACTGGGCCATCGCGACCTATGGTTCAACTGGTTTCACGGGGGCCGAACGGTCAATACGATCGACCGCACCCTGTTCTTTACCGGATTGGCCTGGGGGCGCGAATACATTGGTCCGATGAAGCTGGCGTGACTTTTCCAGATGTGATCTGCCCATGGCCATAGGCTGGAAGAAGAGATCGGCATGCAGGTCGCAAACGCTGGCGCAGCCCAGTTGTGCCAGGGCGGTATCGATCTCCCCCCGCAGAATGTCGATAGCAGCCGCCGCGCCAGCCTGCGCGCCCAGAGCCGCCGTGGCGTAGAGGAAGGCCCTGCCCAGCATCACGAAGTCGGCCCCGGCCGCCAGCGCCTTGACGATGTCGTCGCCGCTGCGCACGCCACTGTCAAGCAGCACCGCGAAATCCTTGCCGACCGCGGCCCGGATGGCCGGCAGGGCATCGATGCTTGCCGGGACGCCGGCCCACTGCCGGGCGCCATGGTTGGACACCATGACGCCGTCCGCTCCCAGGTCGCGGATGCGCTCGGCGTCCTGTGGGTGCATCACGCCCTTGACGATGAGCCGGTGCGGCCAGCGTGCGCGCGCCTGCTCCAGCGTCGACCAGTCGATCTCGGCCTGCGCCAGCGACTGCAGCATCTGGCTGATCGGGACCGTGCGCGCGCCGCTCGGGGCGATGAAGTTGGCAAAGCCCGGCGCACCGGCTGCCAGTGTCGCCAGGGACCAACGCGGGTGAGCGAGCAGGTCGGCGGCCAGGCGCGGACCCGGTCGTAGCGGCAGCGCAAACCCGTTGCGGCGATCACGCAGCCGCCGCGCAGGAAAGTTGGCATCCACCGTCAACACCAGGGTGCGGATGCCTGCCGCCTGCGCGCGCGTGAGCAGCGACTGCGCCACCTGCGGATCACCTCCGACGTAGAGCTGAAACCAGACGTGCTCGTGCCCGATCGCGGCGATCGTCTCGATATCGGTGCTGGCCATCGTCGACAGCGCGTAGGGAATCCGTGACGCGGCGCATGCGTGCGCCAGAGCCCTGTCGGTACCGGGCCAGGCCAGATTGCACAGGCCCATGGGCGTAACGCCGAACGGCATCGCCAGGTTCTGCCCCAGCAGCGAAACCCCGAGTTCGCGACTGCGCGCGGGGCTGAACACCCGCGGAACCATGCGCAGGCGCCGGAACGCGGCCTCGTTGTCCGCCAGCGCCGTTTCGTCCCCGGCGCCCCCGTCGATGAAATCGAACACGACCCGCGGCAGGCGGCGGCGTGCCAGGTTACGCAGGTCGGCGATGCTGTGCATGGTTCAATGTGATGTTGTGCGAATCTTGCGTCGCAGGCGCTCGTTCCCGGGTGGGCTTGCGTGGCACCCCACGATGACCATCATATAGAGCATGACGGCAGTTCCAAAATAGGCTTGCATCACCAGCAGTTGGCCCGCATAGGCGTGCTTGTCACCGCTTCGAGCGCTGAGGCTGCCGGCCCGCAGCCCGTCAGCCTCAGCATCAAAGCGCTGCTGCGCGACATGGGTGACCTCGGTTATGGTTACGGGCAGCACTATGTGACCGAAGCGCGCGGAATCGACGGCAAACCGGCGCGCTCGCCTGTCATGGCGGCCGAATTGGCCGCACTCGGCGTTGATGTGATCGTCGCCAGCGGACCGGCGCTCCTCGCGCTCAAGGCGGCGACGACGACGATCCCGGTCGTCATGTCGGCCGCCATCGACCCCGTCGCCGACGGTCTGGTGCAAAGCCTGCGTCGCCCTGGCACCAACTTCACCGGGCTGAGCCACCAGTTTCCCGAAACCGCCGGCAAGTGCCTCGAGTTGCTCCAGGAAGTCGTGCCTGGCGCCGCGCCGGTTGCCGTGTTGTGGGATCGTGCAGCAACCTCGACCTGGGAGGCGACGCAGACGGCCGCAAAGTCACGCGGCTGGAAGCTGCTGTCGCTCGAAATCAAGGACGCCGGCGACATCGAAGCCGCCCTGAAGTCGGCTGCCGATGCGCGTGCGAACTCGCTGCTCAATCTCACCGGTCAGATATCGTTTCCGAACCGCCAGCGCATCAGCGAGCTGGCCGTACAAAACCGCCTGGCTGCCATGTTCGACATGCGGCCCTACGCCGATGCCGGTGGATTGATCTCGTATGGGGCGGACCTGTTCGATTTATGGCGCCAGTCGGCGCGTTTTGTCGACAAGATCCTCAAGGGCGCCAATCCCGCCGACCTGCCGGTCGAGCAGCCAAAAACATTCGGACTGGTCATCAACCTGAAAACCGCCAAGGCGCTCGGCATCACGATCCCGCAGAAGGTGCTGCAGCGGGCGGACGACGTGATACGGTAAGCAGGCGTCAGCGTGCACGGTCGCGGCGCAGGCCGACTCCCTGCCCACACGGCTGCGTTGGCAGACGCGCCGGCATCTGTTGGCCACGGCGCTCCTGCCCCCGGGCTGCTGAACGCAGTTGGTGCCGCCTAGGCCGCAGTGGCCTTCGCAAACGAATTTCGAACTGGCACTCAACGCGCATCCGTCCGTGCCGGCCAATAACCTGAAGGAATTGGTCGCGTGGCTCAAGGCCAATCCGTCCAAGGCATCGATCGCCTCGAATGGAGCCGGAACATCTTCCCATTTTCTGACCGGCTTTGTAGCCTCCTGAGTCCCCATTTCGGCTAAGGCCCGCCCGGGGGGGCCGTGGTTCCCCGCACCAATAGTTCGAACGGCAACAGTGACTGCTGTGCAATCGGCGCCCCATCGATGGCGGCCAGAATCTGGGTGGCTGCAATCTGGCCCAGTTCGCGCGTCGGCAGGCTAATGGTGGTGACACCCGGCACGATCTCGGCGGCGAGGTCGTGGTTGTCGATACCGCAGATCGAGAGATCTTGCGGAACCCTGAGCCCCTGGCGCTGGGCCTCGAGCAGGGCGCCGACCGCCAGCAGGTCATTGCCGCACAGGATGGCTGTCGGTGGCGTCGCGGACTGGAGCAGGACCCTCAATCCCAGACGGCCACCGCTTAGCTTCAGGGCCTGTTCGCTGACGTGCTCCTTGTCGGCGCGAAACCCCGCCTCCTGCACGGTCGCGTGAAAACCCAGGACACGAGCGCGGGCGCGGTCATTGTGCGCGGTGAACCCGGAAATCATGCCGATCACACGATGGCCCAGATCGAGCAAATGGCGCGTGCCGAGCCGGGCGATGGCCTGGTTGTCGAAGCCTACCGAGGGCAGTCGGGGATCACACGACCAGGTCAGCAAGCTTGGCTTTCCCCATTCCTGCACGGCTTTCCAGAGGTTGTTGTGGTGCTCGGCGCCAACCAGCACCATGGCGTCAACGCCGCGCTGTTGCAGTGATCGCACCAGTTCCAGCTCGATCAGGGGATCGTATTCATGGCTGGCGACCAGCAGTTGAAAACCGGCCGCCGCCAGTGTGGTTTGCATGGCATGCGTGCTGCTGGCAAATATGGCGTGGTCAAGGGTCGGTATCACGCACCCCACGGTTCTGGTGCGCCCGCTGGCCAAGGCGCGGCCGGCGGCGTCGGGTACATATCCCAGTTTCTGCACTGCGCGCTGCACCAGTTCAAGCGTCGCCGGGCGTACACGATGCGGCAGCGAGAGCGCGCGCGACACCGTGGCGGTGGACACTTTCGCCGCTTGCGCAACATCTTCGAGCCGAATTCTCTTTTGCATCGCTGACTACCGATACTGCCGTTCAAACGCGCAAGCGCTTGCACGGCCTGCGCTGGCATTCGACTGAATTTCCTAAGTGCTTTCCCTTAGTGTAGGGGATTGCAAGCCAGAAGTCCTTGACGATTTGAATAAGGAAAATGGACAATCAATGCAAGCGCTTGCATAGACGAAACCTGTTCCAACCCACAGACCATGACCCCGGCAGCAGTAACTACAGTGGGCCTCTCGCGTCGCGCCTGGCTGGGAATGGGTACCTTGTTGGTCACGCTCGGCCTCTGGTGGCTGCTGACGACGGTCACCGGCATCGTGTCTGCGGCGCGTTTTCCGGCGCCGCGCGAGGTGTGGGACGCGCTGCGCCAGATCACGGTGGAAGGGTATGGCAACGGTCGCCTGCATCAGCATGTGCTGCACAGCTTGCAGCTGGTGGCCATGGGTTTTTCGGTTGCGGCTGCAGTCGGTGTCCCGTTGGGCTTGCTCATGGGTTACTCGCGCCGGGCCGAGGCTCTGATCAATCCGGCCTTTCTGCTGCTGCGGCCGATTCCCCCGCTGGCCTGGATTCCACTGGCGATCGTCTGGCTCGGTCTGGAAGACGCCTCCAAGATGCTCGTCATCTTTGTCGCGGCCTTTGTGCCCTCCGTCATCAACAGTTACACCGGGGTGCGCAATATCGAACCACCGATCATGGAAGCCGCCAGGATGCTCAATATCCGCGGCTGGAAGCTGGTGCGCGAGGTGTTGGTGCCGGGCGCCTTCCCAATGATCTTCACCGGCCTGCGCCTGTCCTTGCAGGCCAGCTGGACGACACTCGTCGCGGCAGAGTTGATTGGGGCGCTGTACGGGCTGGGCAGCATCCTGAACCAGGGTGCACAGGACATCTACCCCGCCATGATCCTGGTGGCGATGGCCGGCGTGGCGATCTGCGGTGCCCTGACGACGGCCCTGCTGGCCAAACTGGAAAGTGTGGCCATGCCGTGGCGGTTGGGCAGGGTGGCCTCGTGAGTGCCTCGGCGCGGCCCGCAGGCATCAGCCATACGCGGCTCACCGTGCTGGGCACGCTGGCTTTTTTCGGCGTCTGGTACCTGGCCGCCGTGTTGCATCTGGCCCCACCACGCTTCCTGCCGATGCCGCATCAGGTGGCGGGCAAGCTGTTCGAACTGACGCAACAGCCATTTGCCGGCTTTACCTTGCAAGAGCATATGCTGGCAAGCCTGCAGCGGTATGGCTGGGGCTTCGGGCTGGCAGCGGTAGTCGGTGTTCCGTTGGGGCTGATGATGGGATGGTTTCGCTGGCTTGACGACATCGTCACACCCTTGTTCGACGGCATGCGCTTTGTTGCGCCGGTGGCCTGGGTGCCGTTTGCCGCGCTCTGGTTTGGCACGGGGGCCGGCGGGCCGACCCTTATTATTTTTGCCGGCGCGTTTCCGCCCTGTCTCATCAACGCCTACCGTGGTGCCCGTGGCGTGGAGATCCGTTACCTGGAGGCCGCCAACATGCTCGGTGTGGGCAGTTTCAGGATCATCACCGAAGTGCTGTTTCCGGCGGCGGTGCCGTCCATCATCGCCGGCCTGCGCATTGGCGCCGGCCTGGGCTGGATGTCGCTGGTCGGGGCCGAGCTGATTGCGGCCTCCAGCGGCATGGGTTACCTCATTGTGAAGGGCCAAAGCGCCATCGCGACCGACATCGTGATGGCCGGCATGGTGGCCATCGGCATGGTCGGAGTCGTGATCGACATTGCACTGCGCCGCCTCGAAGCGCTATTGCTCAAACACCGTTCTGCCAACTGACGCACACCATGAGCAACATCCACTTCAGCCATGTAGGCAAAGAGTTTCAACGCGACGGCAAGGCGCTGTCCATCATCGACGACTTTGACTTCACGGTGCAGGACAAGGAGTTCGTGGCCGTGGTCGGTCCGTCAGGCTGTGGCAAGACCACCTGCATGCGCATGGCGGCAGGGCTGGAGTTTCCCACCAGCGGAACGGTGTCGGTGTCGGGGCGCACGG
>JANNDB010000069.1:0-10296 GCA_031387285.1 Betaproteobacteria bacterium
TTCCTGATGAGCCGCCGGGCCGCTCCCAAGGCGAATTCCGCAGTGCGCAGCACGGAGGATTCCTGATGAGCCGCCGGGCCGTTCCCAAGGCGAATTCCGCAGTGCGAAGCACGGAGGATTCCTGATGAGCCGCCGGGCCGCTCCCAAGGCGAATTCCGCAGTGCGAAGCACGGAGGATGCCTGATGAGCGACGAGGCGCCGCGCGAACGAGCCGCCGGACGACGCGGGCGCCACGATCCGTGGGTGACGGCGGGCACCGTGCTGCTGGTGGTCCTGACGATGTTCGCCCTGATGCCGATGGCGTGGATGATCGTGACCTCGATCAAGTCGCAGTTTGCCGCCACGCAGTACCCGCCGCAGTGGATCCCGTCGGAGCCGACGCTGGAAGAGTACCGGCGCCTGCTGTCACCATCGGGCAAGGTCGGCCAGGAGTTCCTGCGCTACCTCATCAACAGCTTGTGGGTTTCGTTCGCCACCACGGCGCTGGGGGTCGTCGTCGCAGTTCCGGCCGCGTATGCGTTTTCGCGCTTCCGCTTCCCTGGGCGCAACCTGCTGTTCTACTCGGTTCTGTTGCGCAACATGTTCCCGGCGGTGGTGTTCCTGATGCCGCTGTTCATCATGATGCGCTGGATGGGCCTGGTCAACACCCATGCCTCGCTGATCCTGACCTACCTCACGTTCGGCCTGCCACTCTCGATCTGGCTGCTCAAGGGCTTCTACGACAACATCCCGGTGCAGCTCGAGCAGGCAGCGCGCATCGACGGCGCATCGCGTTTCCAGGCCTTCATCCTGATCGTCATGCCACTGTCCACGCCCGGCATCATCGCCACCGCCATCTACTCGTTCATCATGGCGTGGAACGAGTACGTCTACGCCCTGACCTTCATCAACGAGAAGACGCGCCTGACGCTGTCGGTCGGCCTGCAGCGCTTTTTTGCCGAATTCGCGACCAACTGGCCGGGGCTCATGGCGGCTTCGTTCATCATGAGTGTGCCGGTGGTGGTGCTGTTCCTGTTCCTGCAGAAGTATTTCGTCAAGGCGCTCACGGAAGGTGCGGTGAAGGCCTGACGCCGGCACCATTGAAAGGCAAAGAATGGCTCAAGTACGGCTGACCGACGTGGTCAAGACCTACGGCGACTACCGCGCCGTCGACCAGGTGTCGCTCACCGTCGAGGATGGCGAATTCGTCGCGCTGGTCGGCCCCTCGGGCTGCGGCAAGACCACCACGCTCAACCTCATCGCAGGCCTGATCGAGATCACCGGCGGCGAGATCCGCATCGACGACCGGCTGGTCAACGACATCGACCCGAAGGACCGGGACATTGCCATGGTGTTCCAGAACTATGCGCTCTATCCGAACAAGTCGGTCTACAAGAATCTGGCGTTCCCGCTGCAGATGCGCAAACTGGCCAAGGCCGAGATCGATGCCAAGATCCAGGCCGCCGCCAAGGTACTCGACATCGTGCACCTGCTCGAGCGCAAGCCGCGCGAACTCTCGGGTGGCCAGCAGCAGCGCGTGGCGCTGGGCCGGGCCCTGGTGCGCGACCCCAAGGTGTTCCTGATGGACGAGCCGCTGTCCAACCTCGATGCCAAGCTGCGCGTGCAGATGCGCGCCGAGCTCAAGCGTTTCCACCGTGATCTCGGCGCCACCGTGGTCTATGTGACACACGACCAGCTGGAGGCGGTGACGATGTCGGACAAGATGGCGGTCATGAACGGTGGCGTGCTGCAGCAGTACGACCGTCCCGAGCATGTCTTTGAGCAACCGGTCAATACCTTCGTGGCCGGTTTCGTCGGCAGCCCGGCGATGAACCTGGTGCGCGCGGACGTCGCTACCACACCCGACGGTACGGCAGTCCAGAGCACCGACGGCTGGCGCCTGCCACTTTCGCCGCGCAACGCGCGCCGCGTGGCGGCTGCGAATGTGCGCAGTGTCGTGGTCGGCGCACGCCACAGCACCATCCAGCTGGTGCGGGGTGCGCTGCCAGACGGGGCGGTGCAAGGCCAGATCTACGCCGTCGAGCCGACCGGCGACATCACCTTCGTGCATGTGCGGCTCGGCAGCGAAATGCTGGTCGTCAGCGTGGCGCCCGACTTCCGCCTGGCGCCGGACGAGGCGGTCGGCATCGTGTTCGACCAGGACCGCCTGCACCTGTTCGACGGCGCATCGGGCCAGGCCCTGCCTGCTGCCTGACGGCACGCAACGCGTCGACCCATTCAACCGGCATCCAGACAAGGACCCCCATGATCCAGACCAACGATATCGAGCGCCCATCCCAGGCCCTGATCGACGGCATCCTCGCCATCGGCGCGGCGACCGCGACCAGCTCGCTCTACAAACTCGGCATTCGCAACGCCTTTATCTGCGGCCCGGTCGCGCGCAACCCCGGCAAGGTGATCGCCGGGCCGGCGTTGACGCTGCAATTCATGCCCAAGCGCGAAGACCTCTACGGTGACGACGAGTATTCAGACCCTGAACGCCAGCTGCACCGCCATGTGCTTTACCACGCGCAAAAGGGCGATGTGGTGGTGGTCGACGCGCGCAGCGACATGAAGAGCGGCGTCTTCGGCGAGATGATGCTGACCTACTTCAAGGGCCGCGGCGGGGCCGGTGTGGTGATCGACGGCTGCATCCGCGACTACCCCAACTCCAAGGACCTCGATCTCGGCCTGTGGGTGCGCGGCCTGACACCGAACTTTCACACCCAGACCGACCTGATGCCGTTCGCGGTCAACGTGCCCATCGCCTGTGGCGGTGTGCTGGTGATGCCGGGCGACATCATCGTGGCCGACGATGACGGCGCGGTCGCGGTGCCGGCGGCGCTGGCCGAACGCGTGATCGAAGAGGCCAGCAAACACCACGAGTGGGAGGATTTCTCGCGCGAGCGCCTCGCCGAGGGCGGCGACCTGCGGCGTTACTACCCACTTTCGGACGCCGCGCGGCCGGAGTACGAGGATTGGAAAAACAGACGCGCCAAGTGAATCGGAATGAAAATAACAGCAATCAAACCCTATGCCGTGTGGGTCGGCTTTCGCAACCAGCTGATCGTCAAGGTCGAGACCGACGAAGGCGTTTTCGGCTGGGGCGAAAGCGGCCTGTCCGGGCGCGAGAAGGCGGTGGTCGGCGCCATCGAGCACTACCGCGAATTCCTGCTCGGCCGCGACCCCTTCGCCATCGGTGCGCTGTGGCAGGAGATGTACCGCAGCCAGTATTTCGAGGGCGGCCGCGTGTTGCAGGCGGCGATCTCGGCGATCGACATCGCGCTCCACGACATCAAGGGCAAGGCGCTCGGCGTGCCGGTGTACCAGTTGCTCGGCGGCAAGCAGCGCGACCGCATCCCGACCTTTGCGACCACCTCGGCGCCTCCCGGCCCGGAGATGATCGAACAGGCCAGGATGCTGATGGCCAATGGCTGGAACGCCGTGCGCTTCTTCCCCTCCGGTCAGGGCAACCCCCTTGTCTATGAGCCGCGCGAACACATCGCCACGACCGCGCAATGGCTGGTGAAGGCGCGCGCGGAGCTCGGTCAGGCGGTGGTGCTGGGTATCGACTACCACCACCGGCTGAGCGTCGCCGAGGCCGCCAGCTTCTGCCAGAAGATGCCCAGCGGCACGCTCGATTTCCTGGAGGAGCCGATCCGCGACGAGACGCCCGAAGCCTATGAATCGCTGCGCAGGCTGACCGATATTCCGTTCGCCATCGGAGAGGAATTCGCCTCCAAGTGGCAGTTCCTGCCCTACATCGAACGCGGCATCCACCAGTTCAACCGGCTCGATGTGTGCAACGTGGGCGGGCTGACCGAGGCAATGAAGGTCGCCGGATGGAGCGAGGCGCACTACGTCGACATGATGCCGCACAACCCGCTCGGACCGGTATGCACCGCCGCGACGGTGCACTTCTGCGCCGCGGTGGCAAACTTTTCCTGGCTGGAAACCCGCTCCAGCCCGGCTGAATCGAAGGGCTTCGACAACAGCGATTTCTTCCCGGTTCAGCCGCGGCTGCAGGGCGCGCACTATCCGGTCAGCGACGCGCCGGGGCTGGGCATCGAGGTCAACGAGGAACTGATCGCCCGGCAGAGCTTCAAGTTCTGGGAAGCACCGCACCTGAAGCGGCACGACGGGTCGGTGACAAACTGGTGAGTCGTTCGGTGCCCGCCAGGCACATGACCGTCCCGAGATCGACAAGGAATTGAGGAGAGACGCAAGGTGAAGATAACGAACCTGAAGTGCGCGGTTATTGCCAACAGTCCGGTGATCCGTATCACCACCGATGAAGGCATCACCGGCTGGAGCCAGATCGAGACGCCCAAACCCTACCTTCAGCCGATCGTGCTGCAACTCCGGGACTGGCTGGTGGGGCAGGACCCGCGCGACGTGGAGCGTGTAGTGCGCCGCATCCGTGTGCGTGGCGGGTTCAAGCCGTTCGGGTCCGCCGTCAGCGCCATCGAACACGCGCTCTGGGACATTGCCGGCAAGGCCGCCGGCGTCCCGGTCTACCGCCTGCTCGGCGGCAAGGTGCGCGACCAGGTCCGCACCTATCGCACGCTCTACCAGCAGGAACTCGGCGTCGGGCACAGCCCGGCGGACTACGTCAAATGGGCGGAGTATGGCAAGGCGCTACCGGAAGGTTTCACGATGTTCAAGCTGCCGACATCCTTCCATTCCTCGATGGTCCGCGATTTTCCGAACTTCTTTTATGGCGAAGTCCAGAGGGACGCGCCGTATCCCTATCCCCACAAGGGCCTGATCAGTGAGGACGGATTCAAGCACCTCGTCGATTGTGTTGCCACCGCCAAACAGGCGCTCGGCTCCGGTTATGGCATGGCCGTTGATGCGGGGCCCGGCTACCTCCCGCACGACGCCCTGCGATTCGCCAGGGCGGTCGAGCACCTCCATCTGCTCTGGATCGAGGACATGATCACCGGGGACTATTCGCCGTATGTCAACCATGATGTCTATCGCGATGTCACACACGGCACGACGACGCCAATCCACACCGGCGAGCAGATCTACCTGCGGCAAAACTACAAGCACCTGATTGAAAGCCATGCCGTCAACGTCATCGGCCCCGACCCTTGCGATGTCGGCGGACTGGCCGAACTGAAGTGGATCGCCGAACATGCCGACCTGCACGGCATCGCGATCGCCCCGCATGGCACGGCGAACGGGATCCTCGGTCTTGCCGCACTCATCCAGGTCTGCGCGACGCTTCCGGACAACCTGATCGCATTCGAATACCCTGCCCGCTTTGAACCGTTCTGGTACGACATCACCGAAGGCTTCGACGGAGTCCCGGTCAAGAACGGGCTGATCGATGTTCCCGACCGCCCCGGTCTCGGCGTTGACCTCTTGCCAAAGGAAGCCCGAAAGTACCTCTCGGAGGGTGACTCCGACTTCTTCGACTAGCCAACCCCCCGACCAATGCGCCGGGTTGATCAAAATTGGCAGTATGCGTCGATTCCGCAGTGGCGCCAACACCACCGCGTCAGGTTGGCAGACGCACATGGCCGAGGGGCCGGCCATGAACGACACCAGGGAGAAATCCAATGACCGAGAGCCAACCGAATCCGGCAGCGGATTTTGCAGCCGTGGCCCAGCAGCTGTTTGACGCCATCGAACGTGGCGACGTGGACGCCCTGCGCGGCCTCTACCACGTCGATGCCCGGATCTGGCACAACACCGACGGGGCGGAACAGTCGGTGGACGAAAACCTGCGGGTGTTGCGCTGGCTGGTTCGCAACACCTCGCTGCGCCGTTATGAAGAGGTCCGGCGCGAAATGCTCCCGTGCGGCTTCATGCAGATGCATGTCCTGCACCTGGAACTCGGGCCCGGGCGCAGCGTGCGGATCCCGGCCTGCCTGGTGGCGCGGGTGGCGCACGGACGCATTACGCGCATTGACGAATACCTCGACTCGGCCCAGGTGGCCGCACTTCGCGCCTGAATTGGGGAGCAGGCCAATGCCGCTCACGCATGGTGGCGGCCAACGACCCGAAAGTGTCCCGACGGCGACTTGACCGGGCCCCCGTGCGAGGCCAATAATGCTGAGGTACCTAAGCAAATTCCCGGCCTTCGGCCCTGGTGACCGCAGGCCATTGCCAGGACAGAGTCCCACAGGAGCGTTTGCCATGCCAGATAGCCCGACCGCCCTTGCGCCGCTGACCAACTTCCATCATGTGGCCTACCGCTGCCGGGATGCGCAGGAGACACGTGCGTTCTACGAGGGGGTGCTGGGCTTGCCACTGGCGATAGCGCTCGATTTCGCGGAGGTCTCCGGCACCGACACGAAGCTCGAGTACATGCACCTGTTCTTCCGGCTCGAAGACGGCAATTTCATCGCCTTCTTCGACGCGCCGGATTCGGTGCGTACCGAGCATTTCAAGAAGCAGTCCGGGTTCAACCGCCACGTCGCCTTTGAAACCAAGAGCATGGCGGCACTGGACGACTACTTGGCACGACTCAAGGAACACGGCGTGGAGTACTGGGGCCCGCTCGACCACGACTTCGTGCGGTCGATCTACTTCTACGACCCGAACGGCATCAACCTGGAAATCACCTGCCGCACCGCCGACTACGACGCCATCCTGCTGCATGAAGCGTCGCAGAAGGAGCGTGCGATGAGCGAGTGGACCGAACGCACGCGCGCCAGGAAAGCCGAGCGCCTCGGGCTGCCGGCTGTGGCTGCAAGCACCGGAGAACCCCAGCATGGCTGATTTCGAGTACGAGCGCCGCCCGATCCTGATCGTCTTTCGCGAGTCATCGCTGATCAAGGAGACCTATGCCGGGCGCACGGATACAGTTGCGCTCGAGGCGCACCACCTGGTACCGAAGTCGCATCCGTCCAGGACGGTGGTGATCTTCATGCACCCGATGGGCGGAACGCAGTACCTGCCCATGGTCGCGGGCCTGGCGCGTCGCGGCCTGCACGTGATCTCGTGCAACAGCCGCTACCCGCGCAACGACAGTTCACTCATCATGGAGAAAGTCGCGCTCGATCTGGGCGCATGTGTACGGCACGCGCGCGAGAAGCTCGGGTACGAGAAGGTGGTGCTGGCCGGCTGGTCGGGTGGCGGCTCGCTCTCGCTCTTCTACCAGGCGCAGGCGGAAAACCCGACGGTCGCCAGCACGCCGGCCGGGGACCCCCCTTCGCTGATCGGCGCCAGCCTGCCACGCGCGGACGCGGTGATGCTGCTGGCGGCGCACAAGAGCCGCGCCAAGACCCTGACCGAGTGGATCGGTCCCTCCATCAGCGACGAGTCGCGCCCGTTCGAACGGGTGACCGAGTTGAATCTGTACGATCCCGCCTGCCCGCACAGGCCGCCCTACTCCATGGAGTTCATCGAGCGCTACCGTGCGGCGCAGCTGGCGCGCAACCGGCGCATCACGGAGTGGGCGCGCTCGCGCCTGGAAGACGCGCGCGGCCGGGGGCAGGACTGGTTCGAGCACTGCTTCACCGTGCAAGGCACCATGGCCGACCCTGCCTGGCTCGACCCGACCATCGAGCCTAGCGATCGCAAGCCCAACTGGTGCTTCATGGGCGAACCGCGCATGGTCAACGACGCCCCGGCCGGCCTGGCGCGCTACACCACGCTGCGCAGCTGGTTGTCGCAGTATTCTTACGACTTGTCCAACGCCGATGGCGTGCGCTCCGCTGCCGCGCTGAGCGTGCCGGTGTGCGTGGTGGAAAACAGTGCCGACGACGGTGTATTGCCGCACCATGCGCGGGAGATTTTTGACGCCGTGCGGCACCAGGACAAAGAGCGCCATGTAATACAGGGGGCCACGCACTACTACTTCGACCAGCCCGACAAGTTGTCGCAGGCCCAGGACGTAGTGCTCGACTGGCTGGCCCGCAAGAACCTGGCGGTGGCCTGATGCGCCCTGCCGGGCGAGCGTTGATACCGACCACGCCCTAGATGGTCGATTTCCTGCAAAGCCTGGTCAGCGGGGTATCGATCGGCTGCGTCTATGCGCTGGTGGCGCTGGGCTTCGTGCTGATCTACAAGGCGACCGAGGTAGTCAATTTCGCCCAGGGCGAGTTGATGATGGTGGGCGCGTTTTTCGCGTTCACCTTTGTCGATCTGGGCGGGCTGCCTTTTTATGTGGGCCTGCCGTTGGCGATGGCCGCGAGCGCCCTGTTCGGCGCCTTGCTCAACCAGTCGCTGCTGCGACCGCTGATCGGCCGCTCACCGTTCACGACGGTGCTGGCGACCGTGGCGCTGGCCACCCTGCTGCGCTCGCTGGCCTCGATGGTTCCGGGCTGGGGCACCCAGACGCACCTGCTGTCCAACCCGGTCGCCGGGAAAAAACTCAACGCTGGCGGCGTGATCCTGAGCTACGAACACCTGATCGTGATCGGGGCCACGCTGGCGCTGTGCGCTGCGCTGTACCTGTTCTTCCGCTTCGCCCGCGTCGGCGTGGCCTTGCAGGCGGTGTCCCAGAACCAGCTGGCGGCGGGCTACTGCGGCATTCCGGTCAAGCGCATGCATTCGTTGATCTGGGCCCTTTCTGCGGCGGTGTCGGCCCTGGCCGGCGTCCTGCTGGCGCCGATGACGTTCGTGCACACGGGCATGGGGTATGTCGGGCTGAAGGCCTTTCCAGCCGCGGTGATCGGCGGCTTTGGCAGCATCCCTGGCGCAATCTTCGGCGGGCTGATCATCGGAGTCATCGAAGAACTATCTGGACTCTACGCGCCCGAGGGTGTCAAGCATGTCGCGGCCTACGTGGCGCTGCTGGCCCTGCTGGTGGTGCGCCCGCAGGGATTGTTTGGCGTCTCCCTGCGCGAACGGGTTTGAGGACGGACGCGTGAAATTCATTCGCAAGACCAGCTACGACTACGACCTGCGGCTGTTTCCCGAGCCTGAGGACCGCTTCTGGTACACGCTGCTGGCGCTGGCGCTGGTGGCCGCGCCGGTGCTGCTCCCACCCTACTTCCTCGGGCAGGCGGTGCTGGTGGGGATCTACGTCATCGCCGGCTTCGGCCTGATGCTGCTGGCCGGTTACACCGGGCAGATATCACTGGGCCACTCGGCGTTTTTTGCCGTCGGTGCCTACACCACCGCGGTGCTGGAGAAGTCGCTGCCGTTTGTGTTGTCGTTTCCGGCCGCAGGCCTGGTTGCTGGCGCCGTTGGCGTGCTGGTGGGCCTGCCGGCGCTGCGGATGTCCGGCATCTATCTGGCCATCGGCACGCTGGCGTCGTCGTTCATCATCAGCGAGGTGATCGCACGCTGGGAAAGTGTGACGCGGGGTGCGTCCGGATTCCCCATCACGAAGATCCGGTTCGGCGATTTCCTGATCGACACCGACGGCAAACTCTTCTACCTGGTGATCGCGGTTGCGGTCGCGGCGCTTTGGCTCGGGCGCAACATCCTTCGCTCACCGCTGGGCATTGCCATGATGGCCATCCGCGACAGCCAGACAGCTGCCTTGAGCGTCGGCGTGCCGGTGGCCCGCGTCAAGCTGGTCGCCTTCGCGCTCAGCGCCGCGCTGACCGGCCTGGCGGGGGCGTTGTATGCACACAAGATCCAGTTCATCGACCCGGAGCAGTTCACGCTGCTGCTGTCGGTGGAACTGCTGGTGGTCATCTTCATCGGAGGCATCGGCTCGCTGCACGGCTGCGTATTCGGCGCCGTCTTCATCATCATCCTGCCGCAGGCGATTGCAATCCTGAAGGACCACATTCCGGCCTACATCGCCGAACAGACCGGCCTGCAGGCGGCGGTCTACGCCCTGCTGTTGCTGGGCTTCATCCTGTTCGAGCCCGAGGGCTTGTACGGCATATGGCTCAAGATCAAACGCTACTTCTCGCAGTTTCCGCATTACCAGAAGGACAGCCAGAAGGAGCAGAAGTCCCATGCTCGCGGGGAAAGCTGGTGAGCCCCCAATCAACTCGCCCTGGCATGCGCCGCACGGAGGGGACCCCGTGAACCTGCTGACGGCCGACAACATCTCGCTGAGTTTCGGTGGCATCCGCGCCGTCGACCACCTGTCCTTTGAAGTCGCCCGGGGCGACGTGTTCGCCATCATCGGACCGAATGGTGCCGGCAAGACCAGCATCTTCAACCTGGTCAGCCGTATCTACCCGTTGGAGAGCGGGCAACTGCGTTTTCAGGAGCGCGACCTGGGACGGCTGGCCGCGCACGAGATCGCCAGCGCCGGCATTGCGCGCACGTTCCAGAACATCAAGCTGTTCGACAACGCCAGCGTGCTCACCAATCTCATGCTGGGCCGCTACCGTCACAACCGTGCCAGCCTGGTCGAGCAGTGCCTGTTTCTGCCGGGCGCGCGCAGGCAGGTAC
>JANNDB010000079.1:0-3436 GCA_031387285.1 Betaproteobacteria bacterium
GCTGGCCGAAATGGGTCAGCGCTGCGCCGCCATCACGACCGAATTCGAGAACGTACCCGCAGATGCGATGCGCACGTTGGCGGCGCAGCGCCTGGTGGCGCCTGCGGCGGCGGCGCTGCAAATTGCGCAGGACCGCATCCGGGAAAAGGCCCACTTCAATCATTGCCAGGTGCCGTGTGCACCGTACGCGGCCATCACCACGGCACAGCAGCTGGCAGACGTGCCCGATTCGTTGCTGCCGGGCATCCTGAAGACGGCCCAGTTGGGTTATGACGGCAAGGGGCAGGTCCGGGTTGCTGACCGCACAGCTTTGGCCGCAGCATGGGAGGCGTTGAGATCGGTGCCCTGCGTGCTCGAGCAGGCGCTGCTGCTGGAGATGGAATGCTCGGTCATCGTGGCGCGCGGCTGGGATGGCGCCATGGTGGCGTTTCCGGCGCAGCGCAACCTGCACCGCGACGGCATTCTGGCCGTGACCGAAGTGTTCGCGGGCAATCTGCCCGACGTTTTGGCGGCCGAGGCGACGGCGGCGGCGCGCGCGATCGCCGCCGGGCTCGACTACGTGGGTGTGTTGTGCGTGGAGTTTTTCGTGGTGGGCGGCCGTTTGCTGGTGAACGAAATGGCGCCGCGCCCGCACAACAGCGGGCACTACACGATCGATGCGTGTGACCAGTCGCAGTTCGACCTGCAGGTGCGTACCTTGGCCGGTTTGCCTTTGACTGCACCGCGCCAGCACAGTGCAGCGGTGATGCTCAATCTTCTGGGCGACTTGTGGCGCGACGCCCCGCATGGTCAACCGGATTGGCCGGCCGTGCTGGCATTGCCGGGAACCCACTTGCACCTGTACGGGAAGGCTGAACCGCGGCCCGGGCGCAAGATGGGCCACATCACGGTAACCGCCGCCGAGCCGGGACAGGCGCGTGCCATGGCGGCGCAGGTTGCGGCCCGGCTGGGTCTGCCGCCGCCCTGATCAGGGTGAGCTGATGCCGATGCAAGACGGTTTTTCCGACGCATCGATACGTGAGTGCGCCGCTGCGCTGCAGGCGGGCGAGCTTGTCGCGTTCCCGACGGAAACCGTCTATGGGCTCGGCGCCGATGCCGCCAGTGACACCGCGGTCGCAAAAATATTTGCGGCGAAAGGGCGCCCCAGCGAACACCCGCTTATCGTGCACGTCGACGATACGCACCAGGGCGCCGATGGCGTGGCGCGATTCGCGCGCGATGTGCCCGCGTTCGCCGACGCGCTGATGCGTGCGTTCTGGCCAGGGCCGTTGACGGTCATCCTGCCGCGGCGGCCGCAGGTGGCCGGCGCAGCGGCCGGCGGACAGGATTCGATCGGCCTGCGCTGCCCCGCCCATCCGGTGGCGCTGGCCTTGCTGCGGGCCTGTCGCGAGCTGGGTGTCATGGGCCTGGCGGCACCGAGTGCGAACCAGTTTGGACGGGTCAGCCCGACCACGGCAGCACACGTGCGCGACGAGTTTGGTGATTCCTTGCGCGTGCTCGACGGTGGGCCGTGCCAGGTGGGCATCGAGTCCACGATCGTGGACTGCACCCGGCCAGCGCCGGTGTTGTTGCGTCCGGGTGGCATTGATCTGGCGCAGTTGCAGGCCGCCTGCGGACAGCGCGTCTGGTTGCCGGAACAGGCAGCGCTGGAGCTGGGCGGAACAGCCGCACCGCGTGCGTCCGGCACGCTGGAGGCGCACTACGCGCCGCGTGCCAAGCTGCGTTTGATGGATGCCAAGGCCTTGCAGACCGCTCTCAACGTCCTGGGCCCCGCGCCCCAGGGCAAGGAGCCGGTCATAGCGATCTATGCCCGCGCGCAGCTGCGTTGCGGGGCGTCCGGGGTGTTGCAACGCCGGATGCCGGACGACGCTGTCGCCACGGCGCAGCAACTGTTTGCGGTTCTGCGTGACTTCGATGCCCGCGGCGTCAAGCTGATCTGGGTGGAAACACCGCCGCCCGGGCTGGAGTGGGACGGGGTTCGGGATCGGCTGCAGCGCGCGGCGGCCGGGTGAGCCGGGGCGCTCAGTTGTCCTTCACCGTCCAGTCCAGCAGCGCATCGAATGCGCCGCGCGCGGCACCAGCGTTGGCATGGTTCACGATGGCAATCAGCACGTAGCGTTTGCCGCTGCTGGCGTGTACGTAGCCGGCTATTGCCGCGACGTCGCGCAGGCTGCCGGTTTTCAGGTGGGCGCTTCCCACCGCGCGCGAGCGGTTGCGCCGCATGGTGCCGTCCACCCCCACGACCGGCAATGAGGCCAGCAGTTCGGGCATGACGGGCGACAGATAGGCTGTCTGCAGCATCTTTCCGAGCGCCTGCGCACTGATGCGCTCCGAACGCGACAGGCCCGAACCGTTGTCCAGCACCGGCGCTTCGCTGCCCGCCAGCCGCTCCGCCCACCAGCGCCGTATCACCTCGCGTGCGCCTTCGGGCGTGCCACGCTCCGCACCGGCGGGACGCGGGTTGGCGGCCGTATTCGCCAGCAGGCGGCTTTGCAGCGAGAGCGTGAGGAACACCTGCTGTGCCATCACGTTGTTGCTGTATTTGTTGATGTCGCGTATGACTTCGGAGAGTGCCGGCGAAACCAGCTCGAAGACCGGCGCGGCCAGCGTGGCGCCTGCGCTCGCGTCGCGCACGCTGCCGCCGAGCTTGCCGCCCATCTCCAGCCACATGCCGCCGATGGCCCGGGTCGCGAACGACCTGGGATCGGTATAGGCCACGGGCCAGACTTTCTCCAGGCAGCTTGCCGGATAGGTCCCCGCGAATCGGATCTGCCCAGGGTCGGCGAAATCGGCCTTCAGCGTCGCGCGGTAATCGGCGCAGTCGCCTGCCGACAGGGGGACGCTCGCCTGCAGGGTGACGCCGGCCAGCGGCGGGTCGTATTGCACCTGCGCCGTGTTGGCGGTCTTGTCGGGCACGAAGGTCATCACGACCGACTTGTAGTTGAGCAAGAGCGCGTCCGGCGCCACGTTGTACGGGCGCAGTGGTTCGCCGTCGAAACTGCCGGGATCGACCTCGGCGCGCGCGAAGGCGCTGTGGTCCAGCACGATGTCGCCGCTGATGTGCTTCACGCCCAGACCCTGCACGCGGCGCAACAGCAGCCAGATGCGTTCCAGCACCAGCTTGGGGTCACCCTGGCCGCGGATGATCAGGTTGCCATACAGCGTGCCGTCGCGCACGGCGCCTTCCACGTACACCGGCGTGCTCCAGGTGAAGGCCGGGCCGAGCAGGTCCAGCGCGGCGAACGTGGTGACGAGTTTCATCACGGACGCCGGATTCATCGCCACGCCGGCCCGAAAACTCAGGCGTGGTGCGCTCCTGCCTTCGGCTTCCTGCACCAGCAGCGCCACCGCCTCGCGGGGTACTTTGGCGCGCAGCAGGGCCGCATCCACCTCGGGGGGCAGGTTTTGAGCGATGGCGCCACCAGCGCCCAAGGCC
>JANNDB010000116.1:0-2510 GCA_031387285.1 Betaproteobacteria bacterium
CGATCGCCGCGCCGCGGACGGACTGGTACGGCGTGTACGTGCAGGGGAAGAAGGTCGGGTGGATGCGGATGGAGTTCACCAAGAGCACCGATGCCTACGCGATAGCGATGTCGGGACGATTCGAGATGGCCGCGATGGGGCAGGACGGCCTGCCCGACTACCTGCCCAACTACGAAGCGCCCGGAAGCTCCAAGGCGTTTCCGCTGGCCATGATCTCGCCGCCGGCGCGCAACTTCCTCAACTCCACCTTCGTCAACGTGAAGAGCCTGCGCGACATTGAAGGGGAGCCGTTGCTGGAAATGAACGCGCAGGACGCCGCTGCGCGCGGCCTGTCCAGCGGCAGCGTGGTGCGGGTGTTCAACCGGCGCGGCGATTACCGCTGCACGATGCACATATCACCACGCGCCCGCCCCGGTGTAGTCAACGGTCTGGGCGTCTGGTGGCGCAAGTTCGGGCTGGACGGGAAGAACGTCAACCAGCTGACCGGTCTGAACCTGACCGACATCGGGCGTGCGCCGACGTTTTACGATTGCCTGGTGGAGGTGGAGGCGGCGATGCAACCGTAGCAGCAGGAGAGCGCGGCGCCGCCCGGCGCACACAGGCAGTACCTTCTACCGATGTCGCGACCTATCGGTCGCAGAATAGTCGCAACCATTCAGATTCGATCAGGCCGACTCGGGACACCTCGCCTCCCAGATATGCGGGTCTTGCGGCAATCATTGGCATTGTTGATGCCTGCGAGCACATCAATCCCAACGTTGCGAAGACCAAGACTCATGCCTCCAGCCCCGCAAAAAAAATCTACCGCCTTCAAACCAGTTTGGGGATCATGCGACATGCAGCAGTTCCTCAACGGAGTCGCCAAGCCTTTGGGGCCAGTTCTCGAGAACACGTTCGAGGTTACTCAAAGTCACAGGCGAGATTTGCTTGTTCATAACATGTCTGCCCGAAAGTAACGACGCTTTGGATCTTGTGGGCTTGAGCCAATTTCGCGCACCAACCCGTGTCCCACCAACTTCATCAAGCGCGTTCTCGTGGCGCGTGGGGTGCGCGCAATCGCGATGGCTACCTCCTGCGTGGACTTGCCCTCGCGGCCAGTGAGCACGTCCAAAATGGCCTGGTCGGTCGGATCGAGTTTGGGCGTACCGGGGCGCGCAATGAACAAGGTTACGCGAAATCGGGTACCAATCTCGGCCAGCTCCGGCGGTGCCATGCCCGCCTCGCGGCAGGCAGCCATCATGCGCTGGATGCCACTACCCCATTGTTCGATCAGCCCCAGTTCGTGAAAAACGCGGCCAATGACACGATTGCGCAATTTGGAAATGCCTTGGCGCAGATCATCCACGGTGAGGCCAAAGGGCAGCAGCCCGGGATTTTCAATTTCAAGGCGATCATCGAAGATCGCGATGCGCACCGGCGCGCCCCGCTGCGCATAGTCGGCATGAGCCACGGCGTTGATGATGGCCTCGCGCACTGCCACTGGCGGCAAGCTCCAACGCTCTTTGCGTCGTACAGTGCCAATCTCCACGCCATGGTGACTGTGCCTCTGAATAAAGCCAACCGCAGCCTCGATGGCCAGCGCCGGATAAGAGCGGATTTCAGTATGGTCTGCGATACGCGTCTTGTCTTTCCCGTCGAAGCGACCAGCCTGGATCCAGGCATCTGGAAAATAGTCAGATCGGTCACGCCCGAAAAGCAGGACTCCACCAATCGTGGGTACTTTTTTCCCCTGGTGGGTAATGACCATACGCAGGGTTTCAAGGTCAGCTCGCTTGAGCTTTCGGACCGAAGCGAACGACTCGGTAACGGCTCTGAAGTCGATTGCTTCAGAGTCAAGTTCGGGCATGGCTTGCTCATCAAACGCTTGGCCGCGCGAGAAACGACGCAACTCGTCAATCATTTCACGGTCTGCGAGCCGGTTGGTTGAACCCACTCGCACATATACCCCCGCCTCTGGCCCCTCGCGCTTGAGGTAGTGCGGACGAACGGCGCTGGGATATACCTGTACGGCAAGCAGGTGTGTGTTGCGCCAGGGCAAGATTTCCAACTCGGGCGCAAGGCGCGGGTTGATACTGTCGCTGATGATGTTGGCAAGCCGCTCTTCCAGGTCGAGCGGTTCTTTTACACCGCGTACCTGACGAGTAGCGTCTTCAACTCCGATCAGGAGGGTTCCGCCGGCTGTGTTGGCGAAGGCCACTATGGTTCGCAGCGCGCCGTCCGGCGAGGACAGGTCTCGCTTGAACTCAAGCGTTTTACCTTCCGGGCGTTTAAGGGCTTCGATGAGTTCCATTACTCAGAAGTCTACTATGAAGTGGTGACGCTTTCCAGCCTTCCGAGTACTGAATTTTGTCTCTCAGGCGTACCCCGTCGACCCATCCGGCTTGACCGGCACCTTGCGTTCCCAATGGGTGTACTCCTCGGTTCCGAGGACTTGCTCGTCCATCTCCACCCCCCAGCCCGGGCGGTCCGGGCGCAGTTCCAGATAGCCGTCCTTGGGCAGGTACGGATCC
>JANNDB010000135.1:0-5560 GCA_031387285.1 Betaproteobacteria bacterium
CGCGCGAAGGCGCTGTGGTCGAGCAGGATGTCGCCAGTGATGTGTTTCACGCCCAGGCCCTGCACGCGGCGCAACAGCAGCCAGATACGCTCCAGTACCAGTTTGGGGTCGCCCTGGCCGCGGATGATCAGGTTGCCATAGAGCGTGCCGTCGCGCACGGCGCCCTCCACGTACACCGGAGTGCTCCAGGTGAAGGCAGGGCCGAGAAGATCGAGCGCGGCGTAGGTGGTGACGAGTTTCATCACGGACGCCGGGTTCATCGCCACATTGGCCCGAAAACTCAGGCGTGGTGCGGTCTTGCCTTCGGCTTCCTGCACCAGCAGCGCCACCGCCTCGCGGGGTACTTTGGCGCGCAGCAGGGCCGCATCCACCTCGGGGGGCAGGTTTTGAGCGATGGCGCCACCAGCGCCCAAGGCCAGCATCATGGCCAGATGCAGGCAGGCGGTCGTGGCGGGGCGCAGCATGAATCGAGTCTACAACCCCGGCCCGCCGATAATCCGTGCATGCCCGTGTTCAACAAGCTGTCAGCGCGTTCCGTGGGGATGGCTGCCGCCGTGGTGACCGTGCTGATCTGGACCTCTTTCATCGTGATTGCGCGCGCGAGCGCCGACCCTTCCCGTGGTGGTGTGCTGACGCCCCTTGACATCACCCTGGCGCGGCTGCTGGGCGCCGGTGCCGTGTTGTTTCCGCTGGGATGGTGGCTGGTGCGTCGCGACCGCGCAGCGGGTACGGGCGCATCATCGTTGTTCGGCCTGTCACCGTTGCCGCTGCGCGTAACCTGCAGTGCCGGGCTGTTTGCCGGCCTGCTCTATCCCGTGCTGGCCTACAGCGGTTTCGTCTATGCGCCGGCCGGCCACGCCTCTGTGCTCCTGCCGGGCAGCCTGCCGCTGTGGACGGCGTTGCTGGCGCTGTTCATGCTGGGCACCCGGATCACGCGCGCGCGCGCGCTCGGTCTCGTGCTGATTTTGCTGGGTGGCGCTTTGGTGGGCGGCAGCAGCCTGCTGCATGCGCTGCATGGGGGCGACGTCTGGAAGGGCGATCTGTTGTTCATGCTGGCGGCGTTGGCCTGGTCGGTGTACAGCGTACTGGCGCGGCGCCATGGGCTGGAGGCGATGCGCGCCACCGTGGCGATCACGGCGTTCGGCTTTGTCGTTTTTGTCCCCCTGTACCTGGCGCTGCTGGCAAGCGGCGCCGTCCAGGGGCGGTTTTTTCAGGCGCCGTGGCGCGATGTATGGTTCCAGATGCTGTTTCAGGGTATGGGCTCCGTGGCCATATCGGGCATCACCTTCACGCGCATGATCCAGTACTACGGACCGGTGCGCTCCACCATGATCACGGCCGTGGTGCCAGGCCTCTCCGCGCTGGCGGCCGTGTTTTTCCTGGGGGAGCCGCTGGCCTGGAACCTGCTGCTCGGCCTGACGCTGGTGACGGCCGGCATCGTCTTTGGCGTACGGTCGGTAGCACCGCCTGCGGTGCCTTTGCGCGCTGTCGCCGGGGGAGCGTCGCGCTGATGCAGTTGCTCGCCTTTGACACCAGCACCGAGCGCATGTCGATTGCCGTCTCCAGAACGGTTGACGGCCAGACCCGCACTTGGGAACACACCGGGCCGGGCGGAGCCCAGGCTTCGGTGGCCCTGCTGCCGGCGATCCTGAACCTGATGGCCCAGGCCGGTCTGGGCTTTTCCGCCCTCGACGCCATCTGTTTTGGCTGCGGGCCGGGGGCCTTTACGGGGTTGCGCACCGCCTGTTCCGTGGCGCAGGGGCTGGGCTTTGGCGCCCAGGGAGGCCCGGGCGGCAAGGAGATTCCTGTGCTGCCGGTGGACACCTTGATGCTGCTGGCCGAGGAAGCGCGTTACCAGACCGGGGCGGGAGCCGGTACGCGGGTCCTTTGCATGCTGGACGCGCGCATGAACGAAATCTACAGCGCACCCTTTTTCCATGACGGCGCGCGTTGGCAGCGTCTGCAGGATTTCCGCCTGTGTAGCGCCGCCGCGCTCAGCCTGCCTGCTGCATGGGACGGCACAGCGCCCCTCCTGGCGGGCAACGTGTTTGCCACCTTTGCCGGGCAGTGGCCGTTGCCCGCCGGATTGCAACAGGTGGAGGTATTGCCTACGGCATGCGCCCTGCTGCGGCTGGCGCCTTCGCTGCTGGCCGACGGGATGGCGGTGGAGCCGGCGCTGGCGATGCCTGTGTACGTTCGCGATAAAGTGGCACAGACCACGGCAGAGCGTGCCGCCATCAAGGCCGCAGCCGGCACCTGACCGACAAAATGCCATGAGCGCTGTCCTTTCGTCCATACCGGCCCGCTTCGAGCCCATGGTGCGCGCACGGCTGCCGCAGGTGCTGGCTATCGAACAATCCGCCTACACCCAACCCTGGACACTGGTCAATTTCGGCGATGCGCTGGACGCCGGTTACCAGGCCCAGCTGTTGATGGGGGATGCGCAGTTGCTTGGTTATTTTGTGGCCATGCGCGGGGTGGACGAGGTTCATTTGCTCAATATCACGGTGGCCCCGGCCTACCAGCGGCAGGGTTGGTCGCGCGTCATGCTCG
Source organism: Betaproteobacteria bacterium (assembly GCA_031387285.1). Lineage (GTDB taxonomy): Bacteria > Pseudomonadota > Gammaproteobacteria > Burkholderiales > Burkholderiaceae_C > CAISIP01. The sequence continues at coordinate 2,554 of JANNDB010000135.1, forward strand.
ACGCATTGGCCTTGTGGGCACGCGGGCAGGGAGCGCAGTGGTTGTGGCTGGAGGTGAGGGTGAGCAACACGCGCGCAATGCATATCTACGAAGCACAAGGCTACCGGCGCGTGGGCTACCGCAAGGCCTATTACCCCGCGAGCAACGCGCAGCGTGAAGACGCGATCGTGATGAGTTTGCGGTTATGAGAAAGAGGCGAACTGCACCGCAGCACGTCGTGCGGAGGTTGCCTCGTGGGTCTTGATCTGGACGAGCGCCACCGCGCCATGCTGCAGGAGATGGGTATCGCGGTCTGGTGGCCGCGCGACGTGGCGCCGGCTGTCGCGCTGTTGCCTGCCGCACCACGCCCGGCAACACGATCCGGGCCGGGCGCCGCCCCGCCCGTACCAGCGCCAGAGCCGGCCGCCCGCACCACGGCGCCAGCGGCGCTGCGCGCCATACCGGCGGGTGCGCTCGACTGGCCTGCATTGGCCGAGAGTGTCAAATCCTGCACCGCCTGTGGCTTGTGCGAGGGCCGAAAGGCGCCGGTATTCGTGGCGGAGTCGGCGCCGCGGCAGGTGGACTGGCTGGTGGTGGGCGAACCGCCAGACGAACTGGAAGAGCGCGCGGGCACGCCATTTGGCGGCCAGGCCGGCGAGCTGCTCGACAACATGTTGCGCGCGGTGCAATTGCGCCGTGACGGCAGTGGCAGTGGTGGCGCCCGGCTGACCAATGTCGTCAAGTGCCGTCCTGCCCTGCCACGCAACCCGCAGCCGGAGGAGCTCGCGGCTTGCGCCGCCCATCTGTGGCGCGAGATCGAACTGGCGCAGCCTCGTGTCATCCTGGCGATGGGCCGGTTTGCGGCCCTGTCCCTTCTGGCGCCCACCCATCCTGAACTGCTCCCCCTGCCTTTTGGCAAATTGCGTGGCAAGGTGTACCGGGTGCAGGGCCGGCCGGTGGTCGTGACCGCGCATCCGGCGCGCCTGCTGCGCGCACAGGCTGACAAGGCGCTGGCCTGGGCGGATCTATGCCTGGCGCAAACTGCAGTCCGAGACGGCGCACCACTGCAGGGCACCTGAACCCTTCCCATCCACACTATCCCTACCGCAATGAAATTTGTTGACCTCCTTGCAGGCGCCGAACAAGACAACCAGTCGATGTTGTGTGTAGGTCTTGATCCGGAGCCGTCGCGCTTCCCGGGCAAATACCGGGGCGAGGCCAGCCGCATCTTCGATTTCTGCGCGGCCATCGTGGATGCCACGGCAGACCTGGTGATTGCCTTCAAGCCCCAGATCGCCTATTTCTCCGCGCACCGTGCGGAAACGCAGCTGGAGCGCTTGATTGCGCACATGCGCAGCGTGGCCCCGCATGTGCCGGTGATCCTCGACGCCAAGCGCGGCGACATCGGCTCCACCGCCGAGCAGTACGCGATCGAGGTGTTCGAGCGTTACGGCGCCGATGCGGTGACCTTGTCGCCTTTCATGGGCTTTGATTCGGTTCAGCCGTACCTGAAGCGCGAAGGCAAGGGCGTCTTCCTGCTGTGCCGCACCTCCAACCCGGGCGGTGACGACCTGCAAAACCAGCGACTCGCTGGCCTGCCCGGCGCTCCGGCACTGTTCGAACACATTGCCAGCCTGGCCAACGGGCCCTGGAACACCAATGGCCAGCTCGGTCTGGTGGTGGGCGCCACCTACCCGGCGGAGGTGGAGCGGGTGCGCGCGCTGGCACCGTGCTTGCCGCTATTGATTCCCGGCATCGGGGCGCAGGGCGGCGACGCGCTGGCGACCGTGCGTGCGGGCTGGCGCGGCGGGCAGGGACGCACCACGGCGCCCATCGTGGTGAATTCGTCGCGTGCCATTCTTTATGCATCGGCGGGTGAGGACTTCGCCGAGGCAGCGCGCGCCGAGGCAATGCGTACACGCGACATGCTGCAGTCCGCACGCAGTGGCGTCCATGCCGCTGCCGGTCCGCGTATGTGATTTGACAGGAGGCAGCATGGCTGATTCAACCCCCCCCGCCGCGTCGATGCCGGTCTGGGAGAGCCGCGGCACCAGCCGCATTCCGTTTGCGGTCTATACCGACGCGCAGCTGCACCAGCGCGAACTCGAGCGGTTCTTCTACAAGGCGCACTGGAGTTATGTGGCGCTGGAGGCGGAGATTCCCGATGCGGGGGACTTCAAACGCACCGTGGTGGGTGAGCGGTCCGTGATCGTGGTGCGCGACAAGGAAGGACAGGTTCGCGTGGTGGAAAACGTCTGCGCCCATCGCGGCATGCAGTTCTGCCGCGAGCGCCACGGCAACCGCAAGGAGTTCATCTGCCCCTATCACCAATGGAGCTACAACCTGAAGGGTGAATTGCAGGGTGTGCCGTTTCGTCGCGGCGTGCGCGTGGATGGCAAGGTCAACGGTGGTATGCCGGCGGACTTCGATCTTGCACAACACGGGTTGACACAACTCAAAGTGGCCACGCGCGGAGGCGTCGTGTTTGCATCGTTCGACCACGCGGTGGAGCCGCTGGAAGACTATCTCGGCCCGGCCATCCTGTTTTACTTCGACCGCCTGTTCAATGGCCGCGCGTTGAAGGTGCTGGGCTACAACCGCCAACGCATTCCGGGTAACTGGAAGCTGATGCAGGAGAACATCAAGGATCCCTACCACCCTGGCTTGCTGCACACCTGGTTTGTCACCTTCGGTCTGTGGCGGGCCGACAACCGCTCGCAGCTGGTCATGGACGCCCGGCATCGCCATGCGGCGATGATCTCGACCCGCGGCGCACAGGGCCAGGCGGCGCAGGTCACGCAGGTATCGAGCTTCAAGCAGGACTTGCAGTTGCACGATGACCGCTTCCTGGACATCGTCCCCGAGCCCTGGTGGGGCGGCCCGACGGCCGTCATGACAACGCTGTTCCCCAGCGTCATCCTGCAGCAGCAGGTGAACAGCGTGTCGGTGCGCCACATCCAGCCGCTGGGGCACGGCGCCTTCAATTTCGAATGGACCCATTTCGGCTTTGCCGACGACGATGCCGCCA
>JANNDB010000160.1:0-2617 GCA_031387285.1 Betaproteobacteria bacterium
GCGCTCTCGGTGGGCTTTGAGGTCACGCAGAAAGCGCACAACGCGCTGCGTTGGCTCATTGTCCGCCAGAGCTATCGGAACGAAGAGCAGGTCATCGTTAGTTGGTCGGTGGGCGGCGAGGAAATACCTGATCCCTTCATGGACTCGCTAAGGCGTCGTCAAGAAATTACTTTTACAAGTTGCGGCGCAGTTTACGCGGCTGCTTGGTGATCCGACGAGCCCCAGCAGGGGCGATCGCGTAGTTCCACTCACCATGGAATTCGTCTGGAGTTAGATGCAAGGCAGCCATCGTCGCATCCTCCACTTTGATGCCGGTGGGGTACTCATCGGTGTCCACCGCCGCATTTACGCGCAAGCCCTTCGTTGTCGTTGTGCTTGCGATCAAGTTGACCACCACCTCCAGGCTCTCCAGTGGGCGCCCACGCCAGTTCCGGGTGATGTGGCAAAACATGCGGTGTTCGATCTTGTTCCACTTGCTGGTGCCGGGCGGGAAGTGACACACGCTGATCTTCAGGCCAGTGGCCACCGCCATGCGCTGCAGCGCCACTTTCCACAACCGCGCGCGCGAACCGTTGCTGCCGCCGCCATCTGCAGTAATGAGCAATTCGCGCGCCTCGGGATAGGTCTTGCGTCCCATCTGACGCCACCATCTGTAGATCGATTCGACAGCGAACTCGGGCGTGTCGTGGTCGGTCCCGACGCTGACCCAGCCAGCGTTGGTGCTGAGGTCATACACCCCATAGGGAATCGCCTTGCCCAGCTCATCGTCTTTGAAGTCGTGCACCCGCACAGCGGGCGGATTGCCCTTGGGATGCCACTCCTGCCCTGCGTTCTTGAAGTCCCCGACCAATTCCTTCTTCTTGGTGTCGACCGAGATCACTGGTTGACCTCGCTGCTGAAACTCTTTGGCACGCTTGGCAATGTGCTCGAACTGCGCGTTGCGATCCGGATGACCTGCACCTTCTCGCGTCTTGCGATTGACCTGCAAGCTGTACCCAGATTGCTGCAGTACATCGCTCACAGTTTGATGGCTCACCGGATGACCTTGGCGCGTCAACTCCGAGGCCAACACCCGTACGCTCTTGCACGTCCAGCGCAACGGCGACATGGGATGACCACGCGTCGCAGGCTCCACCAACTCCTCCAGCGCTGGACGCAGTCCAGTGTCGCTGTCGGTGGCGCGAGGCCGGCCAGCACCCGCGCGACGAACACGATTCTTCGGTGCCATCGGCGCCAACCGCCTGGCATCCCCCAGTTCCTTCATTCCGGCCGTGATCGTCGGGCGGGTCAGGCCAACCGCTCGCGCCACTGTGCTGACCCCACCGTAGCCCAGCGCACGTGCCTCAGCTGCCGCCCACATCCGACGCACTTGCTCATCCATCACGTCGCGAAGCGCCTCATACTTCTCAGCAATTTTGGATTCATCGTCGCCCATGTCTTGATGCTAGCGAGTTCACGATAACTTGTAAAAGTAATTTCTTGACGGCGCCTTAGTTGACTGCTGCCGGCCAGGCGTTCACCAGTCGTCGGACCAGGATGCTGGTGGCCTGCACAGGCGCCAAGCCTTGTCGAAGCCCTGTGACACGGTTTCGACGAACTCAGCCCGGCCGGAGATCCATCACATCAAGCCTGCGGTGGCCAGGTTTCTTCCAACTCGTAGGCGATGGACCGCGCCAGACCTTCCAGGTCGGGGAAGAGTGTGGCCTGCGTGATGTTCATGCGGTACAGCGCGTGCATGCCTTCGGCACGCAGGCCTTGTCCGAGCACCAGCTTTTCGATCAGCACATCGCTGTCGTCGCCGTAGCCCTGCAGCAGGGTGTCCAGCGTTTGGTCCAGCACGCCGGGCATCACCAATAGCCCCGACTGGGCGACCAGCCGACGGTCCATGTCCAGCGGTTCGCCAAACCAGACCACGGGGTGTTTGCTGGGCGCAAACCAGCGAGCGAAGTTGCCGGCCACACGCGGGTCGATGTGGTCTTGGGACAGCGCGGGGTCGTGGCGCGGCGCGCGCTGGCGCAGCGCGGGGGTGTTCAGTGCGTAGACGGCGGCGTCGTCGGTGGCATTTTCAAGTGCAAAAAAGGCCGCCACGTAAGGGCTTTTGGTGAAGTCCAGCAGCCGCGTGGGCGCGCCGTGGTGCTGCATCATGGCCAGGCAGCGCAGGTCGTCGGCAAGCACGCTGCGGTCCACCAGGTAGTTGTGCGCCTTGCGCCTGAAGATGCGGATGGCGCGCGCCTCGCGCTCGTCCCACAGCGCTCGCGGCACACGGCTCAGTTGCAACTGGCGCAGCAGGCTGCCGGCCAGGGGCCAGCCGGCGTCACCCTCGCCGCGAAAAGCCCAGCCGTCGCGGTGGGCCGTGTAGGTGTTGAATTCGCTCCAGGAGGCAATGCGCAGTTCCAGCATAGGGTTGGATTGCAGCACAGGCTGATGACGCGGGCGTGTTGCCACGCGCCCCGAGCTTGTTGAACCTGGATTCCTCAGTTACCCGCTCGGTAGAGCAGCTGGCACCGGTGTGGATCTGGGTTGCACGGCCAGTATTCGCCCCACGCTGAATCGCACCGTCGCAACCCATCGCTGTGCATGCACCAACTGGGCCGCACAGTCCAGCTCCACCAGTTGT
>JANNDB010000186.1:0-2582 GCA_031387285.1 Betaproteobacteria bacterium
GCCAAGTGGGGCATGGTGGTGCAAACCACCGAATTTCCAGAGCAAGCGTTGCAATGGCTGACCGGCGGTGCGCCTTCGCTTGTCATCCCGGCCCCGCCTGTCATCCCGGCGAATGTCGGGATCCATCCGTCGCCGGCCGCAATGGACCCCGGCCTGCGCCGGGGTGACAATCTGCACGGTGACAGCAGGACCTTCGACCTGGCCATCATCGACATGCACATGCCGGGCATGGACGGCGCCATGCTGGCGCAGAAAATCCGCGAGGCCGGGCACCAGCTCCCGCTGGTGCTGTTCACCAGCCTGGGGCGCAAGGAAACCCAGGACACCCTGTTTGCCGCCACGCTGGCCAAACCACTCAGACAAAGCCAGCTCTTTGACACCCTGGTCAGCCTGCTGGCCAAGGACGCCGCACCCAAGGCCGCAGCCGCTCCGGCCAAACCGCGCATGGACGCCGAGATGGCCATCCGCCACCCGTTGCGCATCCTGCTGGCCGAAGACAACGTGGTGAACCAGAAACTGGCCATGCGCCTGCTGCTGCAGATGGGTTACCGGGCCGACCTTGCGAGCAACGGCATCGAGGCCATCGAGTACATCGAACGCCAGCCCTACGACGTGGTGCTGATGGACGTGCAGATGCCGGAGATGGACGGGCTCGAAGCGTCACGCCGCATCACTGCCAAATACAAACCCGAACAACGCCCACGCATCATCGCCATGACCGCCAACGCCATGCAGGGCGACCGCGAGGAGTGCCTGGCCGCCGGCATGGACGACTACGTTACCAAGCCGATTCGCGTGGATGCGCTGGTGGCGGCGCTGATGCAGGTGAGGGCGCGATGAAGGCACATTCGCCGTTCAGGAGCAGGAGACCGCCTTGCTCACGTTTACATCAGCGCGCAGCGCTGGATGCGCGTCAAGGTGTCACCCATGCTCTCGCGCGCCACGGCGGTGTCGTAGGCCGCCTGCCCACGCAGCCACCAGCCGTCACTCATGCCGAAGTAGCGGCACAGGCGCAGGTCGGTATCGGCGGTCACCGCGCGTTTGCCGGCCACGATGTCGCCGATACGCTGGGGCGGCACGCCAATGTCCTTGGCCAGCCGGTACTTGGTCAGGCCCAGGGGCTTGAGGAACTCCTCTTCCAGCATTTCGCCGGGGGAGACAGGGGTCACGGTACGCATGTGCAATCTCCTTCAGTGGTAGTCAACGATCTCGATGTTCGCAGCACCTTGCGCGGTCCAGACGAAACACAGGCGCCACTGGTCGTTGATGCGGATGCTGTGTTGCCCGGCCCGGCTTCCCTTGAGCGCCTCGAGGCGGTTGCCGGGTGGTGCTTTCAGGTCGTCGAGCACCTGGGACCAGTTCAACTGCTCCAGCTTGCGCAGGGCTGGCCGCTCGATGTTCACCCAGCGCCGTATGCGCTGGCCTTCAAAAAGCGCCTGCGTATCCCTGCATCTGAAGCTTGCAATCGCCACACTCCGGATATTAACGAGTTGCGTTACTATCGTCAACCTGACGCCAGGACGCGTTGCAAGGACATTGGGGTGGCGAGGAACCCGCTGTCATCCGATGGGGGGCCAACAGGGACATCGACGCCGCCGCGCCATTGGCGAGCCTACCGGGCGCCGCTCTGCGCCATACCGATTGACAGGGACGACACGTGAGCACCAGCCGCACTGACATCGACCCGAGCCCGCAGCCGCTGTGGCAGCGGCTGAAGGATCGTTTCGCCCGTTTTACCGCCGGCCCGGAAGACTCACCTGAGTGGAGGCTTCGCAAGTCGATGGGCTTGGCTCTGACCCTGGCGACCATGGTCACGTACCTGCTCTACGGCACCGTCTACGCGACAGCGGACGCGAGCCTGGCAGCGCGACTCTGCTGGGGCGGAGCAATCTGGACCGCGCTCATGCTGCTTGCCTACGGCAAGTCGAGGCGCTACGGCGTGCTGTTGTGGCTGGCGATCGGCGGCGGCCAATTATTTCTCGTGGCCATCCACCTGGCCCTGGGTGGGTTCACATCCTCGGCTTACGTCCTGATCTACACGCTGACGCCCCTGCTCTTGTACCGCACCGTGGACGACCCGGGCCATGGCAAGTACTGGATCGGTTTGACCGCTGTCGCGGTGTTGCTTGCAACGCTGGCCGAAGCCTTCATCCCCCACGGCAATGCACTTTCGCCTGCGGTGCTGACCACATTGACGGCAATGAACCTGCTGGGTTTTGGCGCCTACGTTCTGGTGCCGGGGCTGATCTACGGGCATCGCACCCACATCATCGAACAACAGGTGGCTGTCGAACGTGAGGCTCACCTGGCGCAGACCGAGGCCGCGCAGGAGCGCCAGACCGCCACCGCCGAGATCCTGAAAGTCATAGCCAGTTCGCCGTCGGACGTGCAGCCGGTGTTCGACGCCATCGCGGCAAGCGCCTTGCGTCTGTGTGGCGCGCGGCACAGCGTGGTGACACGGTTCGACGGCGAGCTGATCCACCTCGCTGCGTTCCATGACCGGTCCGGCCCGACTGAAAACCCCTGGCGCGATATGTGGCCGCAACGGCCGGGCAGCGGCAGCGCCACCGCCCTGGCGATCC
>JANNDB010000201.1:0-2313 GCA_031387285.1 Betaproteobacteria bacterium
TCGAGGTGCATCGAAGTGAAAGGGCAAAAAACGCCCCCGCTCTCGGTCCGCTCCACCAAACCCAGTACAGCCAGGATCACTACATCATCATGCACGCGCTTGACATCGCGCCCCAAACCGCGGGCCAGTTCCCGCACGGAAAGCGCTCCCTTGCCCTGGCAGGCGCGGACAACGGCCCAACGCTTTTCAGTAAGTTGACCGAAGAACTGGCCAGGATTCTCGAAATTCAAGATTTCGCCCCGGCAGGTGTTGGCCTCGGCCGACTTACCTGCCACTCGCAGCGCACCTTGCCAGCCGGATTGCATCGTGATCGTGAGGCGACGCTCTTTCATGCTGATCTCGATTGAGCAGCTTCAGCAGACTCCGCGCGCACCGTGCAAGTCCTTTTGACTTTGTCAGGCAGGCGCCAGTTCAAGCTTGATACGACGACCCAGCGCGGCCGCGGCACCAGCCAGCGTGGTCAAGGTCAGACTGGTGTCGTTTTCATCAAGCAGGCGATTGAGCGAGGCTCGGCTGGTACGCATCTTCTTGGCCATGGCCGTCTTCGTGAGGTTTTGAGCAGCCATTTCTTGCTCGATCTGCCAGGCGATCACGCGCTTTACCGCGACCGCAGTAACTTCCTCGAGCATGCCCTCTTGCGCGAGGAAATCATCAAAATCGCTTCCCACATTCTGCTTTTTCATTTGACCCTCTTCAATAGTTTGAGCCGGTCCTTCGCCAAATCCAATTCCGGCCCCGGTGTCTTTTGTTGCTTCTTGATGAAGCCATGCAGCAGTACCATCGTGTCGCCGTCAAGCACGAACAACACGCGCGCATGCGACTGCTCAGCCGCGTGCGAACCTCCCAGATGCCTGCCCCCAGATGCGCCACCAGCGGCATGCCCAAGGGCCATCCGAACTGCACTGTCTTGATGTCCTCACCAATGGCCTTGCGCTCCATGACTGGCAGCTCTTTCAGCCAGTCACGCACCGGCTCCCCACCTGCGTTGTTCCTGAAAAATCTTGCTGCCAGCGTCGGGTGTTTGCTTTCCTTCGCCATGGCACATGGTACCAATTTTGGTACGCGAAAGAAATCCTGTGCAATTCCATTGCATCAATTCGGGAACAATTCAAAACACTTTCTGGCGGTAACTTTGTTGGTAACTTGAAGACGTCGAACTGGAAGAATCCCTTTTCCGACAAGGACTTTCTGCAATTGCTCGATCCTCCTCCTCCCACCATTCATACAAGGCCAGACTTGCCTCTGGCCTTTTTCTCGGGCCCGGGAGGCCCAGTGCTGGCGGGGCTCCGCGGAAAATGCGAATGCGGCCACCCCGGATTTGGGCCCGTCTTCCGCGTCAAAACCCGCCCTCCCCGTCTCTAATCTCTGTCTGTGCGGAGGTCGCCATTCGCACGACCCCCAGGATTCATGCGGGTTTCGGGGCGGTGGTTTGCACTGAACATCGCATGGCAATCGGGCAAAACGAACCCTTTCCTGCCCCGGGCCCCTGCTGTACGATGTTGCCATGCAAGTAGCAACCGGCACCGTCATCAATGGCAAAGTCGTCCTGGAGGGCGTCACGTTGCCTGAGGGCGCGCTCGTTACCGTCCTTTCGAGCGACACGGAGGCTTCCGTCAGGCTGTCACCCACCGAGGAAGCCGACCTGATGAGTGCGTTGGATGAGGCCGACCGGGAGGCCGGCAGTGCGGCCGAAGTGGTTCTGGAACGCCTGCGCAAGTTCGGCTGACCTTGACGCTGCAAGTCGTCATCAAGCCGCGCGCCGTGCGGCAGATCGAGAAAGCAGCCGAATGGTGGAGTTCAAACCGGCCGGCTGCACCTGGCGCGATACGGCTGGACCTCCAAGGTGCGCTCAGGGTCCTGGCTGAGCACCCCGGGATCGGCACGAAAGTAGAGAACGGCCGAAACGTTGATGTGCGCCGCCTGTACCTCACTCGCGTCCGTTACTTCATTTATTACCGAGTCACAGGGCAAATCCTCGACGTCATCGCTTTCTGGCACGAGCGTAGAGGATCCGAGCCGAGCCTTTAATTCGGCCTCACCGCCGTAGTGAGCGGAGTCGGTGCCAAACCGTCACCGACTCCCTTCGCTCTTTACCCAGGGCCAATGAACTGGCTCCTGCCGCAGCAGACCAACTCGTCGGCCGATGCAGTGAATCTATTCCGCTGGACTCGAAATTGGGCGACTCCAAGCGGGGTTCATCATCCATCGCTGGACGTCGTCATTCGCCTGGAAGTATCGAAGGATGCTCATTGCCCCCGATGGCCACCCAAATTCCCCCACCTGTGGCCACCTCAAACTCCCCCACCCTGAGCG
>JANNDB010000204.1:0-2303 GCA_031387285.1 Betaproteobacteria bacterium
AACCGTTTCGATGAAGTCGGTGGGCAATCTGACCGACTTCGTGCGCAGCCACATGCTCGAACCGTTCGAGGTGAAGCCGCGCCTGGACGCGCTGATTGCACACTTCGACGACCTCAGCCGCGCCCACGCCGCCGTGCTGAAGGCGCAGGCTCAAGTGGCGCTTCTCCAGCCGCTGGTGGCCGACGGTGACCGGCATACCGCGCTGGCAGCGGAGGTCGAACGGCAGCGCGGCGCGCGCGAGGCGCTGGCTGCCTGGTTCGCACGCGAGAAGGCCGGCCTGCTGGAACAGCGGCTGGAGCATCTAGCCGACGAACTCGCACGCCATGCCGCCACCATTGCGCGCCTGGAAACCCAGCAGCAGGAACAGCAGGCACAGGAACGCGCTCTGCGCGCTGACATCGCGCGCAGCGGCGGTGATCGTATCGAAGACCTGGCGTTGCGGATCATGGACAGGGAAGCCGAGAAGCAGCGCCGCACCGACAAGGCGGCGCGCTACGACATGTTGCGCCGCGCGCTGGACCTGCTGCCCATGCGCAGCGCCGAAGATTTCGTGGCCCAACGCACTTTGTGCCTGCCGCTGAGGGAGCAGGCGGCCGAACGCGAAGCGAAGCTGCAGAACGAACTTACCGAACACGGCGTGGCGTTTGCGCAGGCCCGCAACGAACACACCACACTGGAAGCCGAGCTGGCCAGCCTGCGGGCACGACGCAGCAACATCGACGCCCAGCAGGTGGCGCTCCGCTCCGCCCTGTGCACGGCGCTGCACCTGAGCGAGGCCGACCTGCCGTATGCCGGTGAGCTGGTCCAGGTGCGCGAGGACGAACGCGACTGGGAAGGCGCGGCCGAGCGCCTGTTGCGCGGCTTCGGCTTGTCGCTGCTGGTGCCCGATGCCCACTACGCCGCGGTCAGCGAATGGGTCGACCGCACCCACCTCAAGGGCCGGCTGGTCTACTTCCGCATACGTCCGGGCGGCAAGGGCAAGGACATGCGCGCAGAGCCCGGAGCGTTACATCCCGACTCGCTCGCGCGCAAACTGGCCGTCAAGCCCGACTCACCGTTCTACGCCTGGCTGGAGCGCGAAATCATGCACCGCTTCGACCTCGCCTGCTGCACCAGTCCTGACCAGTTCCGCCGCGAGACGCGCGCCATCACGCGCGCCGGGCAAATCAAGGCGCCCGGCGAGCGCCACGAGAAGGACGACCGCCACCGTATTGACGACCGCACGCGGTACGTGCTGGGCTGGAGCAACCAGGCCAAGATCGACGCGCTGGAGCGCAACGCGAAGCTGCTGGAGTCGGACATCAAGCGAACCGGACTGGCCATTGCGGATCGGCAGAAAGAGCAGCACACCCAGCGCGAGCGCCTGCAGGCACTCGACAAGCTGGAGGAATACCGTGACTACGGCGAACTCGACTGGCCGACGCTGGTCACCGAGATCGCTGCACTCCAAGAAGAGAAGCAGCGGCTGGAAAGTGCCTCCGACCTGCTCAAGACACTCGCGGCACAGTTGAAGTCCGTCGAGGAGGCGCAGGCTGACACCCTGGCGAAACTGCGCAGGCGCGCAGCAGATCAGGCCCAGTGCGAACTGAGGCACAAGCAGGCGGGCGAGCTGCGCACGCAGGCGCTGCAACGGCTGGACGCACCGGAGTTCACGCAACATGCGGTGCATTTCGAGGCCATCGTGGCCTGGCGCCCCGAGGCGCTGGGCGATCACGCACTGAGCGTCGAATCCTGTGACAGCCGCGAGCAGGACATGCGGCGCTGGCTGCAGGCGCGCATAGACGCAGATGACAAGCAACTCGCGCGTCTTGGCGAGAAGATTGTGCGCGCCATGGCCGAGTACAACGATGCCTTCAAGCTCGACACGCAGGAGGTGGATGCCAGCGTAGCCGCACTGGGCGAATACCGCGCGATGCTCGACAAATTGCAGGCCGACGACCTGCCGCGCTTCGTGGCCCGATTCAAGGAACTGCTGAACGAAAACACCATTCGCGAGGTGGCGCAGTTCCAGTCGCAGTTGCACCGCGAGCGCGAGACCATCAAGGAACGGATCGCACGCATCAACGAATCGCTGACGCAGATCGACTACAACCCGGGGCGCTTCATCCGCCTGGAGGAACAGTTGGCCAGCGATACCGAGGTGCGTGACTTCCAGACCGAGCTGCGCACCTGCACCGAGGGCACACTCACGGGGTCGGATGACGCGCAGTATTCCGAGGCCAAATTCCTGCAGGTGCGGCCCAGCGGCGGTCTGCCTCGGCGCTTCCGGCCCGGCCTCGGAAACGCTCGATGATGTGCCGCAC
>JANNDB010000206.1:0-2451 GCA_031387285.1 Betaproteobacteria bacterium
AATCTGGTGCGCAAGTTCGCCGACCGCGTTGCCGTGATGGAGGCGGGCCGCATCGTGGAGCAGGGCGCCGTGGAGGCGGTGTTTGCCAACCCCCAACATGGCTACACGCGCAAGTTGATCGACAGCAAACCGGTGCGCAACCTGGTGGAAGTGCCGGTACTTCCTGCGCAGTCGGCGGACGCCGCCTTGCTGCAGGCCGAAAGTCTTGGGGTGACCTACCCGACGCCCTTGCCTGGCTTTCGCGGCTGGTTCAGAAAGGGAGCCTTCGTAGCCTTGCGCGATGCCAGTTTCCAGCTCGCCGCCGGGCGTACGCTGGGCGTGATCGGCGAGTCCGGCTCGGGCAAGTCCACGCTGGCGCTCGCGGCGCTCGGGCTGCAAGCCTTTCACGGCGCGTTGCGGGTGACCGGGCAGCCGTGGGGATTTAGCGACAGTGCTGACCGCAGCCTGCGGCGCACCATGCAAGTGGTGTTTCAAGACCCGTTTTCCTCTTTGTCCCCGCGCATGACCGTCGAGGAAATCGTGGGCGAAGGTCTGTTGGTCCACGAACCCGCGCTGGATGTAGCGGCGCGCCAGCAACGTGTTCTTGCGGCGCTCGCTGAAGTAGGGCTGGACGAGGCGCAGTTTGGCAATATCCTGACGCGTTATCCGCACGAATTTTCGGGAGGTCAGCGGCAGCGCCTCGCCGTGGCGCGCGCGCTCATCGTGCAACCGCGCTTGCTGGTGCTCGATGAGCCGACCAGCGCCCTGGACGTCACCATCCAGAAGCAGGTGCTGGACCTGTTGCAACGGCTCCAGCGTGAACGTGCATTGAGCTACCTGTTGATCACGCACGACGTCGATGTCATCCGCGCCATGGCGCACGAGGTGCTGGTGCTGAAAGATGGCGTGGTGGTGGAGAGCGGCGGCGTGCGGCAGGTGCTGGATGCGCCGGTGCACCCCTACACCCGCAACCTGGTCGCCGCCGCGTCCTGACACGGAGACCCGGAACTGCGGTTTCAGGCCGGCTTCCCGGTGCCAAAAGGCAGTTTTCAGCGTGCAATGCAGCGCTTTTTGCGCTAGAATGTGCGCTTCACGACCAAACGGGCGGGTTTCTACCGCCCGTTTTTTTTGGCCGAACGCAAATGCGCAGCCCGCTGGCCGGGCTTGGGAAAGTGATTCACGTGGCACTGGCGCAGACAGTTGAACAGACAGTGACGGGTTTGGGCTATGACCTGGTCGAGGTGCAGCGCTCTGCCGGTGGCCTGTTGCGCGTGACGATTGATTTGCCCTGGACGGCGGCCACTGGTGCCAGCCAAGCGCCTGGCGCGCTGTTTGTGACGGTGGAGGATTGCGAAAAGGTCACGCGCCAGCTGCAGTTTGCGCTGGAAGTGGAGGCAGTGGAATACACGCGGCTCGAGGTGTCCTCGCCCGGTATTGACCGCTTGCTGCGGGGCCAGGCGGACATGGAGCGATTTGCGGGTTCCGTGGTCGATGTAAGCCTGAAGTTGGCGCTTGGCGCCGCGGCGCAGGGGGTTGTGAGCGGGAACCGCAAGAAGTTTCGCGGCACGTTGGAGCCGGTTGCTGCGCAAGATGGCCTGGCGGCCAGCTGGCAGATCGTATGGAGTGAGGCACCACCGGTGAAACCCGGCCAGAAGGTGGGCAAGAAGCGCCCGCCAGCGCCGCTGCAGGTACTCGGCTTCACGCTGGACGAGGTGCGCGAAATCCGGCTCGCGCCGATCGTGAGTTTCAACGGCCGCGGCAGCAAGCCGGGCGTGGCTGATTAGATTGAGATGAATATTGGAGGGTAGAGGCATGAATCGCGAAATGTTGATGTTGGTGGATGCCATCTCACGCGAAAAAAGTGTGGAGCGCGACGTGGTATTTGCTGCGGTCGAGGCGGCGCTGGCGCAAGCCACCAAGAAGCTGTACCAGGGCGACGTGGATATCCGCGTGGCGGTGGACCGCGACAGCGGTAACTACGAGACGTTCCGGCGCTGGCACGTGGTACCCGACGAAGCAGGCCTGCAACTGCCCGATCAGGAAATCCTGCTGTTTGAGGCCATCGAGCAGATAGCTGACATCGAGGTGGACGAATACATCGAAGAGGCGATCGATTCGGTGCCGATCGGGCGTATTGGCGCCATGGCCGCCAAGCAGGTGATCCTGCAGCGCATCCGCGACGCCGAGCGCGAAATGCTGCTCAACGATTTCATGTCGCGCGGCGAGAAGATATTTGTCGGTACCGTCAAGCGCATGGACAAGGGCGACATCATCGTCGAGAGCGGGCGTGTCGAAGGCCGTCTGCGCCGCGGCGAGATGATTCCCAAGGAAAACCTGCGTACCGGGGACCGCGTCCGCGCCATGATCATGGAGGTGGACCTCACCTTGCGCGGCGCCCCCATCATCCTGTCGCGTTCTGCGCCTGAGTTCATGATGGAACTGTTCCGTACCGAGGTGCCGGAAATCGAGCAG
>JANNDB010000209.1:0-4506 GCA_031387285.1 Betaproteobacteria bacterium
CACACGTAGACATGCACGGTCCGCCCCAGGCAGTCGGGCGGGGCTGCCGAGCGCACGTTCCAGGCTTGCGGAAAGCGGTTGCCGATCAGGTGACTGACGCCAAGTCGCGGGGGTGGCAAATTGATCGCACGTTTCGGCAACTCCGATGTGCTCGGCACTTGAGCCGGCACCGCGAATGCGATGCCGGGCTGGGCCCGAAGGCGCGCGGCCAGCAGTTGCAGCGCCGCCACATCATCCTGACGCGGCACCTCGATCAGCACCAGCAGCGACCCGGGGGCGGCGGAGGTGATGCCCAGCGCGCCAATCGCCCGCCCGGCCGCATTGACCTGGCCAACCGTGGCTGTCGGTTCGAGCGCAACAAACAGCCGGCGCAGCAGGAAGCCGTTGCTGATATCGGCCGCTGCAGCGCGTGTATCGGCGACGGTGCCAAGGGTTGGCCCCGCTGCGAGATCGTCGCTCCCGGCCAGCAGCACCGACACCGCGGGCGCTGCCGGACTTGCGCCACCACCACAGCCGGGCAGCGCCAGGCTCAGCACCAGACAGGCCACCGCAGCGAATGAACTTGCGAGCGGCCAGTGCCTGGTGGCCGCCGGCGCGGGTGCAGTTGTCATGGCGGGTGTCTCCCGTGTGGGTTGGGCTGCAGACCGTTCGATGGCAATACCAGCGATCAAAGCAGCAACCGCACCATTGTTGGAGACTTGCCGCGCTGCCGCCAGCCCCAAAATTGGGGTCAAGCCCGCGCCGGTGTGGCGTGTTTCACGTCTGTCGTGCTTGCGCCAGCCCCAGCGGCATCACCAGCAGCGTGCGGGTACCTTGCGCGGTGCTGGTCATAACCAGCCGAGCCCCCAGCACACGGGCGCGTTTGTCCAGGCTGTTGAGCCCCTTGCCGCTCGCACTTCGGCGCGTGGCCTCGAGGTCGAATCCGGTGCCGTCGTCGCTGATGTCCACCGTCATCTCGCGGGTGTACCAGTGTGAGTCGCCAGGTAGTCTGCACGCCCTGCTCTCGCCATCAGGCGTGAGTGCAGCAGCTCGCTGCGCTGCTTCTCGCGGCCTGTGCGGCGATGGGCGCCCCCGCTGGCTGGCGCTCAGGAAAATCCGGAGCCGGTCGTCGGGTCTTCACCTGCCGTGCGGACGGTGGGTGTGCTGCACACCACGCCGAGCTTGAGGCCCAGCATGCCAAAGATCCGGTTCATGGTCTGTACGCTGCCTTCACTGCGCTCCTGCTCGATGTCCTGCATGGTTCTGGCACCGATGCCAGCGAGTTTGGCCATCTCCGCAGTGGTGAGGCGCATCGTCTTTTTCAGGTGGCGTACCGACATGGCCAGCGCCCATTCGGGGTGCGCGAGCACGTCGTCCACAGCCTGCTTGCGCAGCACAAGCTGTTCGGAGACGGGTAGGGCGGTGTAGCGCTTGTCCATGGCGATGCTCAGCCTCTCAGTCCAGCGCGTCGAGTTCGGTCGCGCAGGCGTCGATGCCCTTGCGCAAATGCCGATGAACCCCCGCCTCCAAACCCATGGCCTCGCCCTGCTCGGCGATTGTCCGCAGAGGCAGCACCATCGCCTTGAGGCCGGCCACCAGAGCGTCGCGCTGCAGCGCCACCGGGCCATTGCGCCGATCTTCCTTGTGCACCTGTGCTGCCAGTGTGCAGACCCGATCCAGCAGCCGCCCCCATTCGGGCTTCCCGGCGTCGTTGCCCTCCCACCGGATGCGTCGCGCGATGCCGTCCGGATGCAGGTACATCGGCGCGAAATCGTACAGCGGGGTGAGTGCGATGCGCCCGTCGAAATCCCGCTGGACTGCGGTGTTGCGCGCGTGATTGTCCTTGTTGCCCTGAGCGAGGTTGGCGACGTCACGTTTGATGTACTCCAACACCTCGTCCTGCGGCGAGGAGCACCGGCGCATGAGTGCCAGGCACACCATGTCGTGGCTGGGCAGAGTGTCAAAGCCCGGCAAACCAGTCAATGTCGCGATGCTCTCCTGGGCCAGCCGCACCAGGTGGCCCCCTTCAATGCGCCTGTCAAAGCGGGGAATGAACAGGGCGCGGTTGCGCAACACCAGTGGGGCGTGCACGCGTAGCCCAAGATGATCCGCCAGCGCCATGTAGGGCGCCTCATGCCGCAGGATGGCAGCCAGCTGAGGGTCTGCGCCGCGGCCGAACTTGACGATGTAGGGCTGGACCACTTCTTCGTCGGCCAGGGTGTGGTCGAGATAGAGCAACTGGTTGCGCGCCCGTGTCAGCAGGAGCTTGGGCCACTCCCCCTGGACACCGGACGAGCCGGCCACGAACAGGCCATTCGCTGCGAGGTACTCCGCGAAAGCGTCACCGCGCTGGGCCACCTCTTCATCGGTAAAACCTTTGCGCGCACCCGGGTTGGCGGCAAGCCAGGCTGCGGCTTCCTTGACACGCAGGTTGCCAATCGGATTGCCCGCTCCGGCCAGCAGCAACTGCCAGTCGGCACTCAGGTCGGCTGTGGGCGAGCGGCCGATCTGGCGCAGTAGCTCCTGGCGGCCAAAGCCTTGCGGCAGCATGTCGATCAGAAACACCGGCCAGTGCGGCAGCTCCAGCTGCGCGAGGCCCACCGGCCACTGGCTGCAAAGGGCCCGTGCATCACGTGCGCCAGCATGTTCGAACGCCCATTCGACGCCATAACCGCTGTAGGTTCTGGCGCGCCAACCGTGGTTTTCAGGCCCGAACAGGCGCACGCTGCCGACGTCGTGCCAGACACCGTACGCATGCAGTTGAATCGTGCAGGTTGGATTCATTTACACGAAATTATATATATAGTGATATTGATAATCGATTTTATATGTATGTATTTTCGTGTGTATGAAAGTATTCTCTTGATCGTGAAAGAGGCAACTGCCCGCCGGGACCGCGTCCTTCCGGGAGCCGTGGGAAACGCGAACCGGGGTATGCGTCTGGTATGCAGGCAACACTGAACCCCTGGATCGGCTTCACGTTCGATTCCTGGGAACCGAAGGGACGTTGCTGGCCCTTCCTGGCCGGCTGGCCGGTCAGGTCGCTAACGTCACCGCAAAGCGGGAAAAAAGCTTGCCGATCGTCGACACTGGCAGCTTGTGTTGAATGGCGACGCCGTGGAGTGGCGCATGAGATGGCCTACGGCACCGGGGTGATGGTAACTTTGCCAAACTCCCCGCTGCCGCCAGCACTAGCACTGCACGCAGCCCTGCTCGCGAAACAGCGAGCCAGGGTAACTACCTGTACAAAATACTTTCCAGGTGGCAATGTTCGCGATCCAGTAAGGGTGAGTGTGGTGTCGATTTTGCTGAGGTCAAAGGCTGCGTTTCCGGCGGTCGCGCCGGCGGACACACCGCCGCCGAATGCCGGGCCGGTAACGAAGATGTCCCAGCTTGCAGCAACAGTATTCAATACTGTCGCCGAGAGGACCTCTGGCATGACTGTCGGCAAGACCGGTGGAACAGAAACCGTGATCAACGAGGTTTTGGCGATATCGAATTCGATGAATAAACTACCATCCACTTGTGCGAAGTTCTCGCCTTTCAAAGGATCTGTGGCTCGCGAATGGTCGATGTCGACACCGACCGTTCCCGACACTGAAATCGTCGTCACTCCAGGCGTATCGACTATGCTGGCGGCAATGCTGTTCGAGGCTTGTGGGCAGGCCGGCAGCGAGCTCTGGAAAGGCAGCGATACGCTGATAAATGCGATGTCCTTCTGTCTGCCACAGGCTGGCGCGAAAGGTCCGGACAGGCCGACGGAGCTATTCAGAAGGAATTTGGTCGGGCCGACGGTTACGTTCGGTGTGCTGGCCGGCGCCACGGACGCCGACACGGTCTGCTGCGCCAACGGCGCTGTGCCCGATTCGGCGCGGGCCGTCACGTCAACGGACAACGAAGTACACCCACTATTCGCCGTCACGGTGGCGCGCAGGCGCCCGTTGGCGTCGGTGCGGCCACTGGTCGGGCTCACGCTGGCGCAAGTTGGCGTGAGCTGCACCAGCACATTCGAGGCTGGCGCAAACTGGCCGTTCGCAGCGGGCACATCAACGCTTATATCGAGGTTGGCGGATGCCGAAACCTGCGCCGGCAACTGCGCGCTCAGGCGCGCTCGCACACACTGATCGGCGCCCAGCAAGCGGTCTCTCTCGCGCAGCGCCTCATCTCGGTTGCCCGGCGCCTTCGCGAATAGATCGGAGTAGGCGTAGAAGCACAAAATCTGCAGGTCCGACAGTGCGGCCTCGTTGAACGCCACCGGGTAACCCTGGATGCTGGTTTCCACACTGGCGATCACCGGCTGGCCATTGGCACCCAGCGGGCCCACATCGAGATCGAAAGCCGTGATCGGTATCCCCCCGGTGAAACCATCGCCGTTGAGGTCGAAGCGACTGTAGTCACGCGCGGATGGAATGCTTGGCCGGTTCGGGTCGTCCAGACCGTAGGCGGCACGAAAAAGGACCAGGTCGAGATGGTCGAAGTTGCCGTCACCGTTGGCGTCCACCAGGGCCAGGCGGATCGGCGTCCTGG
>JANNDB010000336.1:0-1626 GCA_031387285.1 Betaproteobacteria bacterium
GCCACGTCGATGCTTACCGTGATGGGAGTCGCCATTCTTCTCATTCCGGTTCTGGTGCGCACTTGGCGCGATTTCAACAGCAGGAGACTCTGATGACCGCCGCCAACCGCCGTTCGCCCTTGCTCGTTGCTGCCGGGATCACGTTCGTCCTGCTGTGGCTGGTACTCGCTGCGTTCCCGTTCGTCTGGACATTCTGGGGTTCATTCAAGGTGCAAGGCGACTTCTTCTCCAAAGCCGACTGGACCTACGCGCTGAACGGCGTACGCACGATGGCTGAAACCGGCAGCGCCTTCACCGGTAGTGGTTACGTGGGGGCGTGGATCCAAAACGAGTTCTGGCGCGCCAGCCTGAACACCGTCGTCGTGGTGATCTTCACCGTGATCATTTCGCTTACCTTTGGCACCCTGGGCGGGTACGCGCTTGCGCGCTCCGGATTTCGGTACGCCTTCTGGTTGCTGATGGTGGCGCTGGTGTTTCGGGCCATGCCGCACGTGACGCTCGTGTCAGGTTACCTGTTGCCGTTTTTTCAATGGAATCTTTGGGGCCATCTGCCAACCAGCATCATCGTGCTGGTGGCCATCAACCAGCCATTCACCTTGTGGATGTTGCACTCCTTCTTCCTCAATATTCCGCGTGACCTGGATGAAAGCGCGATGGTCGACGGCTGCACGCGTTTCCAGGCGTTCCGGCGCGTGATCATCCCGGTCATGTGGCCGGGAGTGATCACGACTGGTTTGTTCTCGTTCCTGCTCGCCTACAACGACTTTGCGGTAACCGCCATGCTGCTGAGCCAGGAGAACCAGACCATGGTGCCCAAAATTGCCAGTTTCATGGGGTCGACGCAAGTGGAAGGTAATGTCATGTTTGCTGTCGCCGCAGTCGTGTCCGCTACGGCGCCGCTGTTTCTGTTGATTGTGTTTTTCCAGCGTCAGATCGTCGGCGGTCTCATGGCTGGGGCCGTCAAGGGCTGACCGACGCAGCCCGTCGTGAAGCCTATTGCGATAACGTATTGCGGCGACCGACTTCGGGCAAGAGCCAGGACCGGAACTTGACCGCAGCCAAAGCGCCTGGTCGCACGGAGTTTGTCGTCATCTGCGCCATACTGATGGCGACAGTGGCTTTGTCGATCGACATCGTGTTGCCCGCTCTGGGGGACATGGCGGGTGACTTGCATCTCACGGACAACAACGCACGCCAGTGGATCATCACGGCCCTCTTCGTGGGCCTGACCGTCGGCCAACTGGTCTTCGGCCCGCTGTCGGACGCCATCGGGCGCAGGCCCGCCATCGCCCTGGGAATCGGCGTGTTCGTAGCGGGCAGCCTGCTTTGCGCGCTCGCCATGTCGGCCGAGGCCATGCTGCTTGGACGGGTGGTGCAGGGCGTCGGGGCCGCCGGGCCGCGGATCGTGACGGTAGCCCTGCTCCGCGACCGCTTCACCGGCATCGAGATGGCCCGCATCATGTCGCTCATCATGGGACTTTTCGTCATGGTGCCTGTGCTTGCGCCTGCGGTCGGTCAGGCGCTGCTTTTTCTCATGCCCTGGCGGGGGCTGTTCGGAGTGCTTGCGACCGTGTGCCTCAGTGGCGGCTTGTGGTTGTTGCTGCGCCAGCCGGAGACGCTCGCGCA
>JANNDB010000400.1:0-3838 GCA_031387285.1 Betaproteobacteria bacterium
GCGGCCAAGCTCGGGATTCTCGACGTCGAGAAAAGCGGCCCGCAACCGATCCAGGTGGACGCCGAGCTGAACCTCGGCACGCAGGCCCTGCACCCGGTGGACGACGAGATCAACCATGTGCTGGACTACCGCAAGGTCCGCCAGATCATCATCGACGAATGCACTGCCGAACACGTGAACCTGCTGGAGACACTGATCGGCAAGCTGGCGCGCCGGCTCATGCAACTGCCTGGCGTCGTGGGCGTGCGCGTGAAGATTGCCAAGCTGGAGATTTTTGACGACTGCGAAGTCGCGATTCGCGTGGAGACCGGGCAATGGTGAACGCGCTGGCCTGGGCCGACGCCGTGGCCGCTACTGTTGCCGAACCTCCGCTGGCAGCCGGCGGCAACAGCCTGCGCATCGAGCGCGAGGCCCACAAGCTGGAGAAGCGGCTATGCCGCCAGGTCGGCCAGGCCATCATCGACTACAACATGATTGGCGCGGGCGACAAGGTCATGGTGTGTGTGAGTGGCGGCAAGGACAGCTACGCCATGCTCGACATCCTGCTCAAACTGCGCGCGCGCGCCCCCGTGCATTTCGACCTGATCGCGGTCAACCTGGACCAGAAGCAGCCTGGCTTTCCGGCAGAGGTATTGCCGCGTTACCTGGAACAACTCGGTGTGCCCTTTCATATCGAGAACCAGGACACCTATTCCATCGTCAAGCGGGTGATCCCCGAAGGCAAGACGATGTGCAGCCTGTGCAGCCGGCTGCGACGGGGCATCCTGTACCGGGTCGCGGACGAACTCGGCGCGACGAAGATCGCCCTGGGTCACCATCGCGACGACATCCTGCAGACCTTCTTCCTGAACATGTTCTTCGGCGGCAAGCTCAAGGGCATGCCGCCCAAACTCGTGAGTGACGACGGACGCCATGTGGTGATCCGTCCGATGGCCCTGGTTGCAGAGAAAGACCTGGTGCGCTGGGCGGCGCGGCGCGCTTTCCCCATCATTCCTTGTACGCTGTGCGGGAGCCAGACCAATCTGCAACGCAAACAGGTAGGGCAGATGCTGCAGGAATGGGAGAAATCCCATCCCGGGCGGCTGGAAAGCATGTTCTCGGCGTTACAAAACGTCGTGCCCTCCCATCTGATGGATGGAACCCGGCATGACTTTCGCAATCTCACCGTCACTGGCGTGGCTTCGCCAGACGGCGACAGGGCATTTGACGCCGAGGAGTTTCCCGCAGCATCGGCAGACGCGCTCCAGGTGGTGCGGTTCGACTCCTGATGGCGCTACCCGCCGCGTGGCCGGCCCTGTGAATCGGGAGAACATTTCCATGCTGCTTCGTACTGCATTCCTGGTAGCGGTGTCGCTGCTCCTGGCAGCCTGCTCAGGCATGCGGCTGGTTGACACTGACGTGAGCAGCTTCACGCCCCCGCCCGGTCTGGCCATCGCGCCAGGTGCGGCCTTTCGCTTTGAGCGCTTGCCGTCCCAACAGGCCCAACCTCGGCAAAGCGCCGCTCTGGAGGCGTATGCACAGACCGCCCTCGAACGCGCCGGCCTGCGGCGCGACGACGCGGAGGCACTCTATAGCGTGCAACTGGGGCTGCGCATGTTCCGCGATCCCCAGGCCCCGTGGGACGACCCGCGCTACCTGCAGGGCCTCGCCATCCCGTCCCCCGTGCTTACGCGACATGGCCTGCTGATGCGCCATTCTTCGCTGAGCCTGCAGTTCGATGACCCGTACTACCGGCGCGAACTCACGCTGGTCATCCGCCGCGTGGCCGACGCCCAAGTGGTTTTTGAAACGAGCGCCCGCCACGACGGCCGCTGGCCCGACGACGAAGGCGTGCTGCCGGCCATGTTCCAGGCGGCGCTGCAGGGTTTTCCCAATCCAGCGCCCGGCCTGCGCCGAATAGTGATCGAGATACCGCGCTGACACGCCAATCCGCAAGGCCGAGCCTTTTAGAATTCTTCGATGCAGGCAACCCGCATCATCGCGATCCGCCACGGCGAAACCGCGTGGAACGTGGACACGCGGATTCAAGGCCAGCTCGACATCCCGCTGAACGAGAAGGGCCGCTGGCAGGCCCAGCGCCTGGCGCGTGCGCTGGCCTCCAGCGAAAGCCCCAGCGCCATTTATTGCAGTGACCTGCTGCGCGCCTGGGATACCGCGCAATCGGTCGCCGGCAGTCTGGGGCTGCGCAGCGTGAGCGCGCCCGGCCTGCGGGAGCGCGGCTTTGGCAGTTTCGAGGGCAAGACCTTCGTCGAACTGGAAGCCGCATGGCCCCAGGAGACCGCGCGCTGGCGCCAACGTGATCCGCAGTGGGCGCCGCCGGGTGGCGAAAGCCTGCGGGACTTTCGTGCCCGCGTACTCGACGCAACGCGCGAGCTGGCCGCGCGCCATGTGGGTGAGCAGATAGCGCTGGTCGCGCATGGCGGCGTCCTCGACGTGTTGTACCGCGACGCCCTG
This sequence comes from Betaproteobacteria bacterium, assembly GCA_031387285.1. Lineage (GTDB taxonomy): Bacteria > Pseudomonadota > Gammaproteobacteria > Burkholderiales > Burkholderiaceae_C > CAISIP01. The sequence goes on from JANNDB010000400.1 coordinate 2,455, forward strand.
GGCCTGGAGTTGCAGGCCACCCGGAGCTGGGAACTCGGCAATGCCAGCATCAACCGCATACTCTGGTCACCCCAGGGCCTGTCCATCGTGGGATGGTCCGACACCTCGCATCTGGACGACGAATGGTTCGATGAGGTGACGACATGAAACACCCTGTAGCTGCAACGGCCCTGGTCTGCCCATGACAGCCAGCCAGATCATCGTTCTTGCCACGCCGGTGTTCCTCCTGATGATCGCGCTGGAGTACGCCTGGTCGCGCGCGCGCGGCAAGAACGTGTACCACCTCAGTGACGCGATCAACAGCATCAGCCTGGGCGTGCTGAGCCAATTGGGCGGGCTGTTCACCAAGCTGCTCGCCCTTGGCATCTACACGGCGACCTATCACAGCGTCGCGCTGTGGCCGGAACAGGCCTTCTGGAGTTCCTGGTACGGTGTACTTCTGGCCCTGCTGATGTACGACTTCTGCTACTACTGGCTGCATCGCGGCGGACATGAGGTTTCCGTGCTGTGGGCAGCCCATGTGGTGCACCACCAGAGCCAGCAATACAACCTTTCGACTGCCTTGCGCCAGACCAGCAGCGGCGCCTTGCTGGCCTGGATCTTCTACCTGCCGATGGCAGTGGCGGGCGTGCCGCCGCTGATATTTGGCATCGTCGCGCTGATTGACCTGCTCTACCAGTTCTGGGTGCACACCGAACTTGTGGGGAAGCTGGGCTGGTTTGACCGGGTTTTCGTGTCGCCCAGCAACCACCGGGTGCACCACGCCGTCAACGACCAGTATCTGGACAAGAACTACGGCGGCATCCTGATCCTGTGGGACCGCCTTTTCGGCAGCTTTCGCGAAGAGAAGGAGCCCTGCGTGTATGGCACCCGCAGCGCGCTGCGCAGCTGGGACCCGTTATGGGCGAACGCGGAGGTCTACTGGGTGCTTTTGCAGGACAGTTGGCGCGCGCGCAGCTGGGGCGACAAACTGCGCGTTTGGCTGAAAGCCCCCGGATGGCGTCCGCGCGATGTGGCACAAGCCTGGCCCAAACCGCCTTTCGACATGGCCCAGCTCAGCCGCTATGGGCCCGCGCTGACGCCGGCAGCACGCTGGTTTGGCTGCGTACAGTTTGTATTGCTGCTTGCCGGCGTGGCCGCGGTGCTCTGGTTCGCAGGCAGCTGGCCGCAATCCAGAACCGCCATAACCAGCGCCACGCTGCTGGCATGTTACTGGGCGCTGGGCGCCGTGTTGCAGGGCCGGCTCCCGATCCTCGCCGCCCTGCTGATCGAGTCGGCGGCACTCGCAACGGCCAGCAGTACGCTGGGCATGAGCGAATGGCACTACCTGTTCAAGCCCCTGACCATGCTGCTGGCGCTGGCGCTCGTTGTGCAGCAGTTTCGC
>JANNDB010000365.1:0-9983 GCA_031387285.1 Betaproteobacteria bacterium
GGCGCCACCGGCACCGTGGCGTGGGCTGATCCCGAGAGCCGCATGCTGGCCATCATCCTGACGACCCGGCCCACCGCTGACGACGACGGGCAGCTTCTGCATACCGTCTCCAATGCCGTAGCTGACTCCCTGCGGGCTTGACGCTGCTGTGCGTCGCGCTGCGATGTGACCGTAGCCGCATTTGAGGTGGTCCCGGCAGGCGCAAGAAGTGCCGTCAAGGCGGCCTGGAAAGGGTCTGGAGCATCTGCGTGTGCATGGCGTCCACTGCGCCATGCCCTTTGGAGGCCTTGCTGCGGATGACGGCGACCTGCATGGCGCCCAGCGCGGGAAGCCCGTGCTTTTGCTGCAATACCAGCAGGTCGGGCGGTACGCTGCACCGTGTCAGCACGGCCACGGCAAGCCCGCTGTGCACGGCAGCTAGTTGGCCGGCGAGGCTGGCGCTGTTGTACACGATGCGGTAACTCCGCCGCTGCGCATCCAGCGCCGCCAATGCGTCCCGGCGCGCCTGGCTGCCCGACTCGTAGACGGCAATGGGCAAAGGGTCACGCCGCCACGTTTCAAACGGCTCGGCGGCCACCCACGCGAGTGGCTCGTCGAACAGCAGCGTCCCGCGCCGCTGCCGGTCGCGCGAAACCAGTGCGATGTCGAGCTCGCCGCGCAGCACGCGCGGAATCAGGGCCGTCGACTGCTCGCAATGCAAGTCGATTTCCACTGCTGCGTGGCGATTCGCAAAACTGCGCAGCACCGGGGTGAGGTACTTCTCGGCGTAATCGTCAGGAACGCCCAACACCACCCGACCCGACAACTGCGGGCCGCGCAGGGCTGTCAGTGCCTGCGCATGGACATCCAGCATGCGCCGCGCATATTCGAGCAGTTCGGCGCCTACCGGCGTCAGCTGCATCTGGCGCGGGCCGCGTAGCAGCACCGGTCGCCCGACGGCCTGTTCGAGCTTGGCCAATTGCATGCTGACGGCCGACTGGGAGCGATGGACGACAGGCGCCGCGGCGGAAAGTGAGCCGGCGTCGACGACGGCGACAAACGCACGTAGCCAGTCCAGCTGCAAATCGGCGGCTTTCATGGAGCTGGCCTCGTAATATTTACTAATCGAATACTTGCATTGTGATCTATCCGCTTTACAGGGGCAGCGGGCGGCGCCACGATCGCGCTCATGGCCACATCCCAAACCACCTTGAACCCTGCTGCGTGCGCCGCTGCGCAAGCAGTTTCCGACCGGGAGCGCCAGGGCCACTGGTTGATGATGTCTGGCGGAGTATTGTTGGGCACACTGGGCGTATTTGTCGAGCAGGCAGGCCAGCATCCACTGGTCACCGTATGGTTTCGCTGCCTGTTCGGCGCGCTGGCGTTGCTGGCTTGGGGCGCCTGGACCGGGCGCCTGCACGAACTGCGGCTGACGGCGTCGCAATGGCGCAGGGTGGTGCTGGCGGGGGTGTTGGTGGTAGTGAACTGGGCGCTCTTTTTCGCGGCCATCGCGCGCACGTCGATCGCGGTGTCGACGGTCGTGTTTCATGTGCAACCCCTGTGGGTGATGGCTGCAGGCGCGTGGTTGCTGCATGAGCAGGTCAGCCGCAAGCAGTGGGCCGCCGCCGGTGTTGCGCTGCTGGGGCTGGCCCTCGCCGCCGGGCTGGCCGAACCCGGCGCTGGCGCGGCGCACTGGAGCGCGGCGTACCTCGTCGGGCTGGCGATGTGCCTGGGCGGGTCGCTCAGTTACGCCGCCGTCACATTGATCGCCAAGTCGTCGCAGGGAGTCAGCGCGTATGCGCTGGCCCTGGGGCAGTGCATCGTGGGTGTGCTGGCACTGGCCTGGTGGCCGCTCTGGCAGGGCTTGCCCGCGCTTGGTCCGGCCTGGCTCTGGCTGGCAGGACTGGGCGTGTTGCATACCGGCCTGGCCTACGTGCTGCTCTACGCCGGGATGGCCCGCCTGCCGGCGGCGCGCATCGGCATGCTGCAGTTCGTCTATCCGGGAGCCGCCGTCCTCGTGGACTGGCTGGTATACGGCAGGGCGCTCGGCCCAAGTCAATTGGCGGGCGTGCTGCTGATGGCCGGCGCGCTGCTCGCGGTTCGCCGTGCGCGCCCGTAGGCCTCTACGGCCGGGGTGGGGCTCAGGGCGCGTCGCGGGTCTGCAACTGGTGGTACCTGAATTGCTTACGTGCTTCGTCCAGCCGCATGCCACCCCGCACGGCCGCGCGAATGCGCGATTCGGCAGCTTCCACGGCCTCCGCCGCATCCAGCACCTGCTGCTCGAACGCCGCTGGAATCACCACCACGCCGTCGGCGTCCCCGCGCAGGATATCGCCCGGCACCACGCGCACGTCACCGATATTCACCGGTCCACCGGTGGCTTCCACCTGCACCCGGTCCTTGCCGGTGCGCATCCAGTGGTCCTTGGAGAAAACCGGGTAACCGAGTTCCAGGCACAGGGCCACGTCGCGGCAAATGCCGTCGATCACGGTTCCGGCTATACCACGCCGGTGTGCGATTTCGGTCAGGATGTCGCCCCACACCGTGGCGTTGTCACGCCCCCCGTTGTCCAGAACGATCACGCTGCCGGGCGGTACGTCATCAATATAGTCACCCACCGTTCCGGGAGGATTGCCGGCCGGTCCATACAGCAAGGTCCAGGCGCGGCCCGCCATGCGAAACGCCGTGCTGCGCGGCTTGATGCGGTAACACTGGCCATGGATGCCGAGTTTGTCGAGCGCGTCGCTCAGAGTGGCGGTGTCGAGCCGCGCGGCGCGCGCGACGTTGGGATCGGAGGGGGTGCTCATGGAAGTCCTGCAATGGATACAGCGTCCATTATTGTTTGCGGGGCCGTGCCCATTTTCAGGGCCTCGCGCAGCTTTGCTGGCGTCTGCGCGGCTACTGCAGGAATCCCATGCCGCGGCTCTCCCGCACTTCCGGCTTGATACGGTGCTCGGCTTCGAGTTGCTCGAGAAACTCCAGCGGCTCCAGCACCGTATCGAGTATGGTCGCCTGCCGATTGACGGCGGCAAAGTCGCCCGGGCAGAGCTGTTCAAGCAAGCCCAGGCGCGCGCGGATTTCCGGTGTGTAGCGCGCCTCGTCACCCGCCAGCGCCTCGACCCGGAACATGGCTTCGCGCTGTACGCGGGTCAGCGGCTTGAAGCGGATCTTGAACGTGAAGCGGCGCAAGGCGGCCTGGTCGAGCCGGTCCATCAGGTTGGTGGTGCAGATGAAGACGCCGTTGTAACGCTCCATGCCCTGCAGCATTTCGTTGACCTCGGTGACTTCATAGGTGCGCTGGGCGCCGCGCCGGTCCTGCAGGAAGCTGTCGGCCTCATCGAGCAGGAGCACGGCCTTCTCGGCCTCGGCCTCGCGAAACATGGCTGCCATGTGTTGCTCGGTCTCGCCCACGTACTTGCTCACCAGATCACTCGCCTGCTTGATCAGCAGGGGTTTTTCCAGCGTCTGGGCGATGTGTTCTGCCAGGGCCGTCTTGCCGGTGCCCGGTGCGCCATAAAAACACAGGCTGCCATGGCCGCGTGCGCGCAGGGCCTGCACGATGCGCGGAACATCGAAACGGCTCTCCACATGCAGCATGGAGAGGTCGTATTGCGTGACCATCACGCGCTTCGGTCCGGTGTCGCTGAAGGTGCCGAGCGCCAGATCGGCATTGCGCAGCTGGCGTTCGATAAGCTGCTCGGGCCCCTGTGCGTTTTCCTCTACGCCGCCGGGATCCGTGGGGGTCGCGACCAGGCCGGCGAAACGCACGGCGGTGCGGATTTGCGCGGGGGTCAGCCCACGGCGCGCGGACAGGCGTGCGACAAAAGCATCGGACACCGTTGTGCCCTCCAGAGTCTTGCGCACCAGCCCCTCGCGCGCGCCAGGTGGCGGCGACTTGAGCTCCAGATGGTAGGCAAACCGGCGCCGGAAAGCCGGGTCGATCTGCTCGATGCGATTCGTGATCCACAACGTGGGCACCGTGTTGGATTCCAGGATCTGGTTCACCCAGGCCTTGCCGTTGACGCTGCCCGACAGCGGCGCAGCGACCTGCTCGGCGCGTGCCAGCAGTTGTGCGGCTTCGCTGGAGATGGGCGGAAAGACGTCTTCGACTTCGTCGAACAGCAACGCCGCCTGCGCGCTGCCCTTGAGGAAGACCTGGGCGATCTGCAGCGAGCGGTAACGGTCGCGCCCGCTCAGCGAGTTGCCATCGCGATCGGCGTATTCGACCTCAAACAGCTCGATGCCGGCGGCCTGGGCGACCACCTTGGCGAGTTCAGTCTTGCCCGTGCCGGGAGGCCCGTACAGCAGCACGTTGACGCCAGGCTCCTTGCGTGCCACGGCATTGCGCAGCAGCGCACAAAGCACGCGCGTCTCGTCCTCCACGAAGGCGAAATCGGCCATCGACAGGCTGCTCTTGCTCGATGGCCGGGTGAATACCGCCATCAACTCGGCCTGATCGCGGTATTCGCGCATCAGCACTGGCGGCAGCTTCTCGCTGACCTTCATCAGGTCGGCCAGGTCGGTGATGTTGTGCTCGGAGATCAGGTTCTCGACCAGACCGATGCGCTCCAGCCGGGAACCGGCGCGCAAGGCTTCACCGACTTCGCTTGCGTTGACCCCGGCGAGTTCGGCGATGGCGGCGTAGGCTTCCGGCGCGTTGTTGACCTTGAACTCGACCAGGATGCTGCGCAGGTCGCGCTGGTAACGCGCCAGCGTGCCATACAGCAGCAAAGCCCGCTCGGCCTTGTTCAGCTGCAGCAGGCCGGCCAGCGCGTCGATGTTCTTCTCGACCAGGGTGGAGTGCTTTTTCAGCGCCTGGGTCAGCCAGTCGCCAGTGACCGTGAGCAGGGAGATCAGGTCCTTCGGTTGGTCCTTGGCGTATTCGTCAAGGTAGAAAAACAGGGTCCCCTCTTCGTACGGGCCGCGCCAGACGCCGTAGCGGTTGAGGAATTCCGGGTGCTCGAGGGTTTCGTGGCCGCGCCACAAGTCATTGCCTGCACAGCGGCGTGCCAGGAATTCGCGCAGGCGCCCCAGCACCGATGCCGGCCACACCAGGTAGCGCCCCGTGAGCGCCACCACGCTGGTCAGATCGCGCCGCACGTTGAAGTTCGCGCCCCTGCGCGCGGCCAGCGTCAGCACGAAATGCGAACACATCAGGTCCAGCACCGGGGCGCTTTTGAGCCCGGGCGACAAATGCACCAGCGGCCCCGACAGTTCTGTCACCAAACGCTTGACCATCAAAGGCCTCCAAGTACGGTGTGAATGGGACCATAACGCAGACCGGGCCCGGATGGAAGACCTTGTGGTGAAAATGAGATTGGATAGACTGCGGTGTCTATCTGCCCACTGCCTGACAAGGCCCCAACAAGATGACCATGGATCCTGCGACCCTGCAGTCGGCACTGACTGAATATTTTGCGCCCTGGGTGCAGGCGCTGCATCTGGAGGTGCTGAGTTGTGATGCCGACAAGGTCACGGTGCGCCTGCCGCAGCAGGACCAGCTCGCGCGGGTCGGCGGCATGGTGTGTGGCCAGGCCATGATGGCTGCGGCGGATACCTGCATGGTGCTGGCGCTGATGAACCACCTGCAGGGTTTCCGCCCCATGACAACCGTGCAGCTGAGTACCAGTTTCCTGAAGCCGCTTGCGGCGCAGGATGGCATCATCGAGGCGCGCGTCATACGTGCCGGCAAGTCGCTTGCATTTGGCGAGATCGACATTCGCGGCGCGGCCGACGGCAAGTCGGTGTGCCGCAGCACCACCACTTACGCGCTCCTTTAGTGCGGTACACGCAACGCCGCCATCCGCCATGAAGCGATTGCTCTACGGCATTCTCCTGATCCTGCTGGTGGTGCTGCCGCTGGGCGTAGCCGCCGCGCTCTGGCTGGCGGTGCAGGACGAAGCGCTGGTGGCGCAGAAGCTTGTGCTGGAGGCCAATGACATTGCGCGCGCCAAACTGCTGATCAAACGCAACGACCCGCGCGCCATGCGCTCAGGTGTGCTGCGCTCCATCGTGTTGCCGCAGCAGGATGTGTCGCTTGCCGCGGCTTATCTGGCCAGCCAATATGCGCGGGGGTCGGCGCGGGTGATTTTGCAAGACGGCAGCGCGGTCGTGCGCGTGAGCACTTTGCTGCCGAGCAACCCGCTGGGACGGTACCTGAACCTGGAGCTGGTGCTGACCGAGACCGCGCGACTGCCGCGGGTCGAGTCGGCGCGGCTGGGGCGCCTTGTCCTGCCGCCCTTTCTGTGCAACTGGGCACTGGAACGCACGTTGGCGCATCTGCAGCAGCATGCCGACTATTCAGCGGCGGCGGATGTGATCAAGCAGGTTCAGATGCGCAATGCGATGCTGAAGGTGGCGTTTGAGTGGAACGACGCGGCCGCCAGCCAGATCAAGGCAGCCCTGGTGCCCGCGCAGGACCAGGAGCGCTGGAAGGTGTATCAGGCGCGGCTGGTCGAACTGACGGCGCGCAGCGGGCCGGTTGCTTCGGCCCGCATTCCGATGGAGCAATTGCTTGCGCCGCTGATGCAGCTGGCAGCCCAGCGTGCGAAAGGCGACGATGCTGCGGCCGAGAACCGCGCCGCGCTGGTCGTGCTCGCCTTCTATATCAATGGCAAGGGGCTGGCGGCGCTGGTGCCGGGGGCCAGGGACTGGCCAGCACCCACTCCCCGCACGGTCACACTGGGCGGGCGCACCGATTTTCCGCAGCATTTCTCGATCTCGGCGGCGCTGGCGGCCACCGCAGGCAGCCCGCTGTCCGATGCGGTGGGTGTCTACAAGGAGGTTGACGATTCCCGTGGAGGCAGCGGGTTTTCTTTCAACGATATCGCGGCTGACCGGGCCGGCACGCGCTTTGGCGAAATGGCGACCCGGTCCGAAGCCGGCGCAGCCCGGCTCCACCAAAAGACCAGCGGCGGACTTGCCGAAAGCGACTTGTTCCCGGTCTGGGCGGACTTGCCCGAATACATGGCAGAGGCGGAGTTCAAGCGGCGGTTCGGGGGTGTTGGCCAGCCGGCCTACCTGCGAATGACGGCGGACATCGAGCGGCGGATTGCCGCGTTGCCCCTGTACCGCTGAACCCCGCGACAGGCTTTTCGGGCCGTTCATGCGGGCCGATGCCGCTAAAATGGCCCGGCTCCCCCACCTGACGAACAAGGAACACCATGTCTGCGCCCACCACCCACAATGAGCACGCGTCCGACGACCCGGTCGAAAAAATTGTTCCGCTGATGCCCATCGTGCTGCCTGTTGCCGGTGGCCTCCTGATGTTCCTGCTGGCCTTTATCGCCGTTTTCATGGCCTGAGAGCCTGCCCAGCACAGTCCGGATCGCTCCGGGCATAAAGTAATGCACGTTCTGCATAACTTTTGGCCGTAACCGGTTGGTAATCGCGGCACCCCTTCATAGAATCGAATTTCCAGAGGCGTTGAGCGTCAAGGCATACCAGCCACAGGTTCCGCCGGACTGCCCCATAAACCTTGGGGCAGGATCTGGAGCAGCGCAGCGGTGGACCACCGGGCGAACAGTTTCAACTTCCGGAGCTTTTCATGGGTACCACTGCCGAACTTGGCATTCGCCTCAATCCGCCAGCATTCGTGCGTCATCCCGCGCTGGTCGCCTGGGTTGGCGAGATGGCCGCGCTGACCAAACCGGCGCAGATCTACTGGTGTGACGGGTCGGACGCCGAATACGACCGTCTGTGCCAGCAACTCGTCGACGCGGGAACCTTCCGCCGGCTCAATGCCGCCAAGCGCCCCAATTCATATTTGGCGTGGTCCGACCCGAGCGACGTGGCACGCGTCGAGGACCGTACCTATATTTGTTGCGCCAACAAGGAGGACGCCGGTCCGACGAACAACTGGATGGCGCCACAGCAGATGCGCGGCATCCTGCAAACCGGCGCGGCCGACGGGTCACCGGCACTGTTTGATGGTTGCATGCGCGGCCGGACCATGTACGTGGTGCCGTTTTCGATGGGTCCGCTGGGCTCCCATATCTCGCACATCGGCATCGAGTTGTCCGACAGCCCGTATGTAGCCGTCAACATGAAGATCATGACGCGCATGGGCAAGGCGGTGTACGAGGTGCTGGGCAGCGGTGGCGAGTTCGTGCCCTGCATGCACTCTGTCGGCGCCCCCTTGCAGCAGGGCCAGAAAGACGTTTCCTGGCCTTGCAACAAGACCAAGTACATCGTGCATTACCCGCAGACCCGCGAGATCTGGTCCTACGGCTCGGGTTATGGCGGCAATGCGCTGCTCGGCAAGAAATGCTTCGCCTTGCGCATTGCCTCCAACATGGGCCGCGCTGCCGCGCAGGCAGGTGGCGGCGATCCGGGCTGGCTGGCCGAACACATGCTGATACTTGGGGTGACCAACCCCGCTGGAAAGAAATACCATGTTGCAGCTGCGTTCCCCAGCGCCTGCGGCAAGACGAATTTCTCGATGCTGGTTCCGCCCGCCGGGTTCGATGCCTGGAGCGTCACGACGATTGGTGACGACATCGCCTGGATCAAGCCTGGCACAGACGGGCGGCTCTACGCGATCAACCCGGAAGCCGGCTATTTTGGTGTTGCGCCGGGGACCAACCTGCTCACCAACCCGAATTGCATGGCCAGCCTGGATCGGAACGTCATCTTTACCAACGTGGCCCTCACCGACGACGGCGATGTGTGGTGGGAAGGCATGGAGAAAGACAGCGGCAGCCTGCCGGCCCATCTGATGGACTGGCAGGGCAAGGACTGGACGCCCATCCTGGCCGCGCAGGCCGATGGCAAGTTGCGTCCGGCAGCGCACCCGAATGCGCGTTTCACCGTCGCTGCCACCAACAACCCGGCGCTGGACAGCGCCTGGGACGATCCTGCCGGTGTGCCGATTGACGCCTTCATATTTGGCGGCCGGCGCTCGACCACGGTGCCGCTGGTGACGGAGGCGCGCGATTGGGTGGAGGGCGTGTATATGGCGGCGACCATGGGCTCGGAAACCACTGCAGCCGCAGCCGGACAGCAGGGCGTGGTCCGGCGCGACCCGTTTGCGATGTTGCCGTTCATGGGCTACAACATGAGTGACTACTTCGCACATTGGCTTGCCATGGGCGAGACGCTGCGGGCCCGCGGCGCGCGACTGCCCAGGATCTTCACCACGAACTGGTTTCGCAAGGGTGCCGACGGCAAGTTTGTCTGGCCCGGTTATGGCGAAAACATGCGTGTGCTCAAGTGGATGATCGACCGTGTCGAAGGCAAGGCCCAGGGCGAGGAGCACGTTTTCGGGATCAGCCCGACCTATGCCGAACTGAACTGGACCGGCATGGATTTCAGTACCGAGCAGTTCAAGACGGTGACCAGCATTGACAAAGCTGCATGGCAGGCCGAACTGAAGCTGCACGCGGAACTGTTTGCACAACTGGCCTACCACCTGCCGGCGCAACTGCAGGAAACCCGCGCACGCATCGAGAGCCGGCTGGCAGCCTGAGCGGGCGCCCAGGCTGGCGCCAGCCAGCGCGGTTCAACCTGGCAGGTATTGCAGGTGGGCCGGCAGACCGACCATCGGTGTCGTCAGGTACACCGAGCGTGGTCCTGGATAGGCCGCGTTGAGCGTGCCGCGGGGCCGATGGTTCACCCAGGCGCGCCCGTGGACCAGATCGCGCGCTTTGGCGGTGGCCTGGGCGCGAGCGGCCGCGGCCAACAGTTCAGCCATGATGCGCGGATCGTGCTGCGCAGAGGCCAGGTAGTTCCGGTCAGCGGCACGACGTGCCTCGCGCCTTATCAACGCATCCAGCGCATCGTGCAGCGCACGTGCAGCGTTGCGTGCAGTGCCGGCAAACAAGGCCAGTGCGGAGAAGGCTACGGCCCACAGCAGGATCCAGCTGGCAAGCAGATGGTCGTCGCCATAGGCATCGACCAGGAGGTCGGCCGCAACAAACAGCGTCGTGACGATGCCGGCCAGCAGCAGGGTGGCGAGCGCCTTGGGAGCAGCCGGGGACGGGCCATGTTGCATTACGGCCGGCGGC
>JANNDB010000369.1:0-4096 GCA_031387285.1 Betaproteobacteria bacterium
CGCAGGTCGGCGGCAAGGCCGGGGCGGCGAAGCGGGTGATCGACGCCGCCGGCGCGCTGGTCACGCCCGGCTGGGTCGACGTGCACACCCACTACGACGGCCAGGTCACCTGGGATCCGTATTGCACACCCTCGGCCTGGCACGGCGTCACCAGCCTGGTCATGGGTTGTTGCGGCGTCGGCTTCGCACCCGTCAAACCCGACCGGCACGACTGGCTGATCGGCCTGATGGAGGGCGTGGAGGACATCCCGGGCGCCGCGCTGGCCGAAGGCATCCAGTGGCAGTGGGAGACCTTTCCGCAGTACCTGGACGCGCTGGCCGCCAAGCCGCTGGCGCTGGACGTGGGCGCCCAGGTGCCGCACGGCGCACTGCGCGTCTATGTGATGGGCGAGCGCGGCGTGCCGGACGACTCGGTTGCGACACCCGAAGACGTCGCGGCCATGGCCTGGCAACTGCGCGAGGCGATGCAGGCCGGAGCCTTCGGTTTCTCGACTTCGCGCACGCTGATCCACCGCGGCGCAGACGGCAAGCTGGTGCCCGGTACCTTCGCGGGCCGCGATGAAGTGTTCGGCATCGGCCGCGTGCTGGGCGAGGTCGGACACGGCGTGTTCCAGATGACCAGCAACCACATCGACATGCCGGCCGAGGCCCGCTGGATGGCCGAGCTGGCGCGCGAGACGCGCCGACCGGTGCTCTTTAACCTGCAGCAGATCGATCAGGCACCCGAGCTGTGGAAGGAACTGGTCGCGCGGCTCGACGAAGCCCAATCCCAGGGCGTACCGCTGATCGGCTGCATTCCCGGCCGGCCGGCTGGCGTGCTGTATGGCTGGCGCGCGTCGACGCAACCGTTTCACTTCCATGCGGCCTGGCGCGAAACGCGTGCGCTGACTATCGAACAACGCATCGAGCACCTGCGGGACCCCGCAGTGCGCGCGCGGCTGCTGGCCGAGAACGTGCCGATTCCCGACGAGCGCGCCGCCTTCATGCTGCGCAGCTTCGACAAGATGTTCCGCGTCGATCCTGCCGCACCGGACTATGAGCCGTCACCCGAGCGCAGCGCCGCAGCACTGGCCCGCGCGTGCGGCGTCAGCCCGTTCGAGGTGGTCTACGACTGGATGATGGACGAGGCGGGAAGCGGCATCATCTACTTCCCTATCTTCAACTACAGCTACGGCGACTTCTCGCACCTGCACCGGCTGCTGCAGCACGGGCAGACCATGCTGAGCCTGGGTGACGGCGGCGCCCACGTGGGCTACGTGACCGACGCCGGTCTGCCGACCTTCATGCTCACGCACTGGACGCGCGACCGCTCGCGCGGGCCGACGCTGCCGCTGGAGGACATCGTGCGCCGGCAGACCAGCCACACGGCCGGTATCTACGGCCTGCACGACCGCGGGCTGCTCGAGCCCGGCTACAAGGCAGATCTGAACCTCATCGACTATGCGCATCTGAGCTGCGACGCGCCCTACATGGCCTATGACCTGCCCGGCGGCGGCAAGCGCCTGCTACAGAAGGCGCAGGGCTACCTGGCGACGATCGTGGCTGGCATGCCCACCCACGAACAAGGAGAAGCCACCGGCGCGCTGCCGGGGCGGCTGTTGCGCAGTGGACAGCGGGTGACTGCGGCAGGCTGAGCCGGTAACTGCCGACCGGCCCGGGCCCTCAATGAAACTCCCGGCTGCGTGTCGCCAGCCCGCCCAGCAAGGGCGTGAGGTCTTCCAGCTGCCGGGCGATCAGGTGGCACACCGCGCCGCCGCTTTCCACATCCCGTTGCCACTCCCCGTGCACCAGCATCAGGCGCGCATGCAGCAAGACGCTGCGCTGCTTCTCGCGCAGGCTCTTCCAGACAATCACGTTCACGCTGCCGGTCTCGTCTTCCAGCGTGACAAACACCACGCCCTTGGCGGTCTGCGGCTGCTGGCGCATCACCACGATGCCGCAGGCGCGCGCCGGCTGACCGTGCGGCAGATCGCGCAGCTGGGCCGCTGTGAGCAGCTTCATGGGCGCGAGCTGGTCGCGCAGCAAGGCCACCGGGTGGCTGCGCAGCGTGAGGCCGGTGGACGCGTAGTCGAACACCACCTCCTCGCCTTCCCAGGCCGGGGGCAGCTCCAGCCAGTCCTCGTCCACCGGCGCGGTCTTGAGCAGGCCTGGCGCGGGCCGCAGGGCCGACGCATCCCACACCTGCTGGCGCCGGTGCCCCGACAGGCTGATGAGTGCATCGGCACTGGCCAACGCCTTCAGATCGCCCTGGTCGAGCCCGGCGCGCAAGGCGATGTCTTCGGTGCTGCTGAACGGCGCTTGCGCGCGCGCATCCACGATGCGTTGCGCTGCACCCGAGGCCAGCCCCGCCACCATGCGCAAGCCAAGACGTACCGGGCAAATTGCCGAGGCCACGCCCTCTTGCGGTTCCATGGTGCAGTCCCAGTCGCTGTGCATCACGTCCACCGCACGCACCTGCACGCCGTGGCGTTGCGCGTCCTGCACCAGTTGTGCCGGGCTGTAGAAACCCAGCGGCTGGGCGTTGAGCAGCGCCGCCAGGAAACACGCCGGCTCATGGCGCTTGAGCCAGCAGCTCACATAGACCAGCAGCGCAAAACTGGCCGCATGGCTTTCCGGGAAACCGTATTCCCCAAAACCCTCGATCTGCTTGAAGATGCGCTGCGCAAATTCCTCGCTGTAGCCATTGGCCTGCATGCCATTGACCATGCGGTCATGAAACTTGTGCACACCGCCCTTGCGTTTCCAGGCCGCCATGGAGCGGCGCAGGCTGTCCGACTCGCCCGCCGAGAAACCCGCGGCCAGCATGGCAATCTGCATCACCTGCTCCTGGAAGATCGGTACGCCCAGTGTGCGCTCAAGCGCCGGGCGTAAACGTTCGCCATAGTCTTCGGTGCTCGCCAGTCCCTGGCGGCGGCGCAGGTAGGGATGCACCATGCCGCCCTGGATCGGGCCCGGGCGCACGATCGCCACCTCGATCACCAGGTCATAAAAGCAGCGCGGCCTGAGGCGCGGCAACATGCTCATCTGCGCGCGGCTCTCGATCTGGAACACCCCCACCGTGTCGGCAGCGCAGATCATGTCGTAGGTGGCTTCGTCCCCGTCCGGGATGTCCTGCATCTGGAAGGTGTAGCCGCGCAGTGCGCTCACGAAATCCAGGCAACGGCGGATCGCGCTCAACATGCCCAGGGCCAGCACGTCGACCTTGAGCAGGCCCATGGCGTCCAGGTCATCCTTCTCCCACTGGATCACCGAGCGGTCCGGCATGGCGGCGTTTTCCACCGGAACCAGGCGCGTGAGTTTGCCTTGTGTGAGCACGAAGCCCCCCACATGCTGGCTCAGGTGGCGCGGATGGCCCAGCAGCTGGTGCGTCAATTCCAGCCAGTGGCCGATGCGCGGGTCGTCCGCGGCCATGCCGAGCGCCTGCAGGCGCTCGCCGAGTTGCTGCACCAGCAACTGCCGGCCGTCGAACCAGCGATGCTCCTTGGCAAAGGCGTCGATCAGGTCCTCGTCCAGGCCGAGCGCCTTGCCCACGTCGCGGATCGCGCTCTTGGGGTGGTAACTCACCACCACGCCGGTGATGGCGGCGCGGTCGCGGCCGTACTTGGCATAGATGTACTGGATCACCTCCTCGCGCCGCTGGTGTTCGAAATCCACATCGATGTCGGGTGGTTCGTTGCGCTCGCGGCTGATGAAACGCTCGAACAGCAGGCTGGTGCGCGCGGGGTCGACCTCGGTCACACCCAGGCAATAACAGACGGCCGAGTTGGCCGCCGACCCACGGCCCTGGCACAGGATGTTGCGCTCCCGCGCAAAACGCACGATGTCATGCACGGTGAGGAAGTACATCTCGTATTTCAGCTCGGCGATCAGTTCGAGCTCATGCTCCACCTGCAATTGCACATCTGCCGGAATGCCCTGGGGATAGCGCCGGTTCATGCCTTCATAGGTGAAGTGGCGCAAGGTGCCCGACGGCGTGAAGCCGGGCAGCACCGTCTCATCCGGGTACTGGTAGCGCAGTTCGTCCAGGCTGAACTGGCAGCGCGCAGCGACCGTCAGCGTGGCCTGCAGCAAGTCCGGCGGGTTGATGCCTGCCAGG
>JANNDB010000373.1:0-8243 GCA_031387285.1 Betaproteobacteria bacterium
GCCACATCTGGTTCTGGCCGACGTCGGCGACATAGGTCGCCTCGTGGTCGGTCAGCTCCCCGATCCGCTGATCGGACTCTTCGCTCAGTCAAAAAGCCCCGCTTTGCGGGGCTTTTTTCATGGTGCCGGGGCGTCCCGCGCCGGCTCTAACGCTCGCGCATGCTTTCGCTGATGGTTCGCTGCACCGGGCTGAGCAGATAGTCCAGCACCCGGCGTTGCCCTGTCTTGATTTCGGCGGTGAGATTCATGCCCGGGCTCAAGTTCACCACCTTGCCGTCCACCGTGAACCGGTTCGCCCGGAGCAACAGGCGCGCCGGATAGTTGGCACCGCGTTTTTCGTCAGGTACGGCGTCCGCCGAGACGACTTGCACGCTCGCGGCCAATGTGCCGTAGCGAGTGAATGGAAAAGTCTCCAGTTTGACTTCGGCGTCCTGGCCAACGCGCACAAAGCCGATGTCCTTGTTCTCCAGCACGACCTCGGCGACCAACTGCTCGCCGGCGGCGCTGTCGGGCACTATCACCATCAGCACCTGCGCCTCCGTGACGACGCCACCCGCAGTGTGCGCCGCCAGTTGCTGCACCGTTCCGGACGCCGGTGCCGTGAGGATGGCGAGCTTTCGGCGCTGGGTGGCCTTGGCCAGTTCCAGATCGATCTGGAGAATTTTCAGTTCGGCCTGGGTTGCGCGTTCGGACATCACACGTTGCGTTTCCGCAACATAGGCCGTGCCCCCATTCTCACTTTCGGCGAGCGCCGCCAGCGCCTCCTGTACCCGGGCATGTTGTGTTGCCAGGTCCTGCTCCAGTTCAATACGTTCGCGCGCGCGATCCTGTCCTGCATGGCTTGCTACAAAGCCCTGACGTGCCAGCGCCTGGATATCGAACTCACGCTGGCGGCTCAACGGCAGGGTCGCCTCAAGCTTCGCCAGCATTTCGCGCGCGGTGGCCAACTCGGCCCGCCGGCGCGCAGTTTCGGCCATTAGTCTGGCCATGCGCGACTTGATGTCATTCCACTCCAGGTCGATCCGGATGATCGCGGCGTCACGGCCAGAGGGTGACCAATCCGCAGGAAATAGCACCACCGGCACCGCTTTGCGGGATTGCAGGGCCTGCAGCAGTCCTATCGCGCGCAGCTTCTCAGACATCGACGCCTGGCGTTGCTGGCCCAGCGCGTCAATGTCGGCCGCGATGCTGGTCGGATCCAGCTCCACCAGCGGCTGACCCGCGTGCACGCGGTCACCGTCGCGTACCAGTACCCGTTTGACTACGCTGCGTTCCAGCGGCTGGACGAGTTTGCTGCGTTCGGCAATGATGATGCGACCGTGGGCGACCGCCACGACGTCGACCTGGCCCCACCATGCCCACGCGAGAGCGATGCCAGTCAAGGCGATCAACGTGAACGCGAGGCGCCTCGGGAGCGGGTGCGGTGGCGTGTGTTGCAAGCAAAGCGCTGCAGGCAGAAATGCGGTCTCGTCCGTCAGTCGCGCCGGTCCGGCGAGCGCCGCGCGGGTGCGCCAGGCGTGTGCCAGCACGCGCAGGTAGCGTGCGAGAAGTTGCGCGACGGGATGCCGCTCGGTGCTCACGGGAGTACCCTGCGCGCTACGCGCTGCGGGGCTATTCGCCTTCGGAGCGGCCGGGCGGCTCACGCGGCACCCACCGTGGAGGCAGTCTCGCCGTCTTGCATTCGCCACAGATGGGCATACAGCCCCTTTGGTGCGTGCACCAGCGCATGGTGCGACCCCATCTCGACGATGCGGCCCTTGTCGATCACTACGATGCGATCAGCATGGCGTACCGCGCTCAGTCGGTGCGCGATGATGAATACGGTGCGGCCCCTGCAGATGTGCGCCATGTTGCGCGCGATGATGGCCTCGCTCTCATAGTCGAGCGCGCTGGTGGCTTCGTCCAGAATGAGGATTCGTGGATCGGTAAACAGCGCCCGCGCGATGGCGATGCGCTGGCGCTGGCCACCGCTGAGGCTGCCTCCCTGTTCGCCGACCACGGTGTCATAGCCTTCTGGCAGGTCACGCACAAAGGCGTGCACGCCACTGAGTTGGGCCACCCGGATAACGGCCTCGATCGGTGCGGCCGGGTCGCTGATGGCGATGTTCTCCCGTACGCTGCGGTTGAACAGCAGGTTTTCCTGCAGCACCACGCCGACCTGCCGCCGCAACTGTGCGGCGTCGATCAGGCTGGTATCGACTCCATCCACCAGTACGCGCCCCTGCTCGGGTGTATAGAGTCGCTGCACCAGCTTGGTGAGCGTGCTTTTGCCTGAGCCGGAACGGCCCACGATGCCAATCACTTCGCCGGGGCGCACGTCCAGAGACAGGCCGCTGAGCGCCGCAATTGCCTCTGGCCGATAGCGGAACGTGACCGCGTCGAACGTGACGCGGCCCTGGATGGTGGGCAACTGCGCAGCGCTGGCTGGAGCCACTTCGGTTGGTGTGTTAAGGATGTCGCCCAGGCGGGCCATTGAAATGCCCGTTTGCTGGAAATCCGACCACAACTGGGCCAGACGCATGATGGGCTGGGCCACGCGCTGGGCGAACATGGTGAAGGCCACGAATTGCCCCACACTGAGCTGGTTGTCCATGACCAGGTGCGCGCCATACCACAGTGTGGCAGCGTTGACCAGCTTGCCAATCAGCTGGATGCCTTCGTGCGCCCAGCTGGCGAGGTTCTGTGTCTTGAAGCCGGCCGTCACGTAAGCGGCCAGCTGCTGGTCCCAGCGTTTGGCGAACACCGGCTCCAGAGCACCCGCCTTGACCGTCTGGATGCCGGTGACGGTTTCCACAAGCAGGGCCTGGTTTTCCGCGCCGCGCGCGAATTTGACGTCCAGTCGCTGGCGCAATAGAGGTGTGACTGCAAGGCTGAGTCCGAAATACAGCGGCAGGCTGGTTAGCACAATGAGCGTGAGTGGCACGCTGTAACACAACATCACGGCGATGAATACAACCGAGAACGCCACGTCCAGAACGACCGTCAGTGCATTGCCCGTCAGGAATGACCGAATGTGCTCCAGCTCGCGAACGCGGGCCACTGAATCACCCACACGGCGTGCCTGGAAGTAGGCCAGAGGCAACTGCACCAGATGGCGAAAGAGCCGCGCGCCCAGCTCGACGTCGATGCGGTTGGTTGTATGGCTCAACAGGTAGGCGCGCAGACCGGTGAGTACACTTTCGAAAAGCACCACCACCACCAGCCCGAAAATCACCACATCGAGCGTGCTGGTGCCGCGATGTACCAGAACCTTGTCCATCACCACCTGAAAGAAGAGTGGACTCACCAGCGCAAACAGCTGCAGCATGCAGGAGATCAGCAATACCTCACCAAGCAGGCGGCGGTACTTCACCAAGGATGGTATGAACCAGGAGAAGTCGAAGCGCGCGAGCGCGCCGGCAAGGGTGGCGTGGCTGGTGATGAGGATGAGTTCCCCGGTCCATCGCGTTGCGAAGCTGTCGAGCGGGTCTATCGAGGGACGATTGCCATTGGGTGAAGCCGGGTCCTGGACCAGAACGCGGTTTCCATCACATTGGGCAAGTACAACCGCGCGTGCCCCGCCGTCGTCGCCGTCGCGGATCAGTGCCAGGGCCGGCATGGGCTTGTGCGCGAGTCGCTGTGCGTGTGAATGCACGAGGCGAGCCTGAAGCCCGAGGTGGCGCGCAGCGAGCAGCAAGTCTGTGGCAGACATGGGTGCATGTGCGGACAGCCCGAGGTGGTGCGCCAGGTTCTGCGGATCGGCGGCAATGTGATGCAGGCGTGCGATGAGGCACAGGGCCTGCAGGCCAGGCTGCGTGGACGGTGGCTTGCTTGGAGCAGCGCACCTTTGGGTGTCGCTCAGGCTGGAGTCGGATGGGTGGAGCATGGTTGCAATCGGGTTCGTGTGTAGGTGGTGGGGTGCGACGCAAGTGGTGAGGTGCACCGCATCGTAGGAGTCGCTGCCTGTACCAGACATCCTGTATTGGAGGGATGTGCTGCACGTTCAAGCCAACTACATTGCATTCCATTCCATTCGCGCCGTGCTGCGCATACCTTGCGGGAGATACCAAATGACACTCTTCATGCCCATCAGCAAGATAGTGGAAATACTGCGCGCGGTGCCGTCCCAGGCAGGTGCAGGGCGGCATGCAAGGCAGAGTGCGCGAATTCTGGTCCAAGTCGTTCTGACTGCCTGCCTTGCCGTGGCGCTGTTTACGCCGCTGCTGGTCCAGGCTGCGGCCTATGGGAGTTATGACCTGCGGCAACTGCTGGTTCCAGCGGCTGGTGGCGGAGCCGGCGGCAGTGTCAGCATCCGCTACCTCGACGGCATGCTGGACGATCTTGCCCTCCATGCGGGCAACTATCCGCCGCAGTTCGACTCGGCGCAGGACCGCACGCGTGCACAGCGCGACGTGGCCAATCTCCTGGGTGTGCTCGACGCGGCCTTTGGCAGCCATCCCACATCGCCCGAGATTCTCCTGCGTATGGGGCGGATCGGTGCGGTTGGCCACAATCTGGAGCTTCCCAATGCCGCGGACTACGCGGCTTCACGATTTGCCAGGCTGCTCGCGATCGATTCCCAACACGCCATGGGCAACTACCACTATGGCCAGTTTCTGGCGGGTACCGGCCGGCTCAAGGAAAGCGAGCCCTATCTGATCAAGGCCCGTGAGAAAGGGGTCATCGGGGCTTCGTACGCACTCGGCATCGTCTACCTGGGGCATGGCAATCAGCAGAAGGCGCTGACATACTTGAGCGAGTACCAGAAGGCCGTGCCGTCGGATGTCCGCATCGGTGAACTGGTTCGCGCGATTCGGGATGGGAAAGTGGAAGTGAAAGGGATGGAGGGATCGAAATGATGGTTTTTAACAAATGGCTTGCTGGTCAAACGGTTGAACGCGTTGTAGTGCAAGCATTTCGAGCGCTTCTGTTGACTTGCGCGCCGCTCCTGTTGACCGCCTGCGGCGAATCGTTATCTCCCTCGCAGGACGCGGAACGCGTTCGTATTGTGCTTTATCACCCGTTGCCAAAGGCTGATGCGATGAAGTTGGTCGGCGATTGGGCGATGCTCAATACGGGCGAGCTTGTGCAAATCCAAGCGCGTCCCTGGTTGGTATCAATTGGGTGGAGTGGCCCGGCATTGCCCGTTCCCGAGACGCTGATCGAGCTTGACCGGCGTAACTGGTATGAGCAGAGCGAACAACGAAAGGGCAAAGGGGAAATCGAGGCGTCGCTTGATCGTGGGGCAGGGCTCCTCTGCGTTGTCGGGCAATGCAAACCTATCCATGCAGTGTGTCGTCCACTGGAGACGGGGCAGAAGCGTGGATTGAATTGCAGAACATACACAGTCAATTGAGACATTTGATAGGAGCAGGTATGCCAACAATTGGGGTTCGGATTGTCCATCCGGGAAATAACAGCAACTTCGGTCATATGTATGTCACTTTTACGAGTGACGACGGGAAAACGACTGCATTTGGGTTATATGGGTCAGGGGTAAGCGACTTGATCGACTGGAAGGAGCATGAAAGTCGTGTTGGAGCGCCAGGGACAAATGGCGTCCCCAACGTTTCGAAAAATTTCGTGGTTTCCCAGAGCATGTTCGATAAGGCGCTCGGTTCCGCTAGACAAGCAGTTCAGCAAGCAGGCAGCTCGTCTGAGCCGTGGGGGTCGTACAACCCGCTCTCGAATTCCTGCATCGACTTTTCGTGGTGGATTCTTAAGGAGGCGGGGGTAATGGGGACCGGCGACAACTTCGAGGGAAACCTCCTACCAACAGGCAATCTCGACCCGCTCAATCGGTATTTCAACCGCTACTACAGCCGCTCCGAATTCAACCGCGAAATTCGCCGCAGTATTCACGGGTCGGTGACTACTACGTTTCACGACGCCACCACCACCCGCCCGCCCGCCCTCCGCGACCCTCTCGCGATCGACATCGACGGCGACGGTATCGAAACGGTTGGTGCCGGTGTCAACCCGGTCCTGTTCGACCACAATGCCGACGGTATCCGTACCGGTACCGGGTGGGTCAAGGGCGACGACGCTTGGCTCGTACTGGACCGCAATGGCAACGGCTTGATCGATTCGGGTCGTGAACTGTTTGGCGTCGATACCCTGCTGTCGGGGACAGTCGGAAAAGATGCGATTTACGCGGGCAATGGCTTCCAGGCGCTTGCCACGCTGGACGCCAACGAGGATCGACTGTTCGACGTACGGGATGCCGCTTTCACCCAAGTCCGGCTGTGGCAAGACGCCAATCAGGATGGCATCAGCCAGGGCAGTGAACTATTCACGTTGACGCAAAAGGGCATAACCAGCATCAGCCTGAACCCGACAGCCAGCAGCGCCAATCTCGGCAACGGCAATGTAGTGAGCGGATTGGCCGTGGTGCAGCGCGGTAACGGAAGCAGTACGCAGGCGCTCGCGGTGGGCGTCGCATCTGATACCACAGCGGCCAACCTGGACCTGACGAGCAACCCTTTCTATCGCAGTTTCGCCACTTCTGTTGCCCTGACGGCGGATGTTTTGGCGCTGCCCTCCGTACAAGGCAGTGGCTGGGTACGCGATTTGCGCGAGGCGATGAGTCTGGGTACGCCGCAGGGGAATGCCCTGCTTGAACAGGTGCGGGCATTTGCGGCGGCTTCTACGCGCGATGCACAGATGACACTGATCGATGGCCTCATCAGCGCCTGGGCTGGCACTAACCAGAGCTTGGCGCTGGAGCAGTTGAACAACCCGCAGCGGCGTTTTGTAGTGGCCGGGGACCCCACCACCTCAGCGCGGCTGCAGTTAGTGACTCCCGTGCTCGAGATATTCAACGGGGCAACCGTGTCGGATTCCGGCCTGCAGGCGCCCGTCATTAGTACCGGTGCTGACGGCCAGACGGTGTCGAGCTTTAACCTGTTGGCTCCGCAGGTGCCGCTAATGCTCGACGCCTACGCGATGCTGCGTCAGTCGGTTTATGGGCCGCTTGTCTTGCAGACGCGGCTGCAGCCTATCCTGGATTCCATGCAGATAGTGATCGACGCGGCCGGCGTCCATTACGACTGCTCCGGCACTGCGGCGCTGTTGGAGAGCCGGCGCGCAGGCAATACGCGCGAGGCGATTCTCGACCTTGTCGATCTGAACCGCAGCGCGGGCGAGATGCTGCATGGCGTGCAGTTCGACGGCATCGGTCTGCTGCGTGGCTGGATCGACGCCTTGCCGTCCGATGCGCCGGTGCGTGCCGAGTTCGCTGGGCTGGATCTGTTTACCAGTGCCGGCCCAGTCGGCAGCACGCGTGATGACATCTTCCTGGGAGATTCCTCCGGCAACGTTTTTGCCGCAAACGCCGGTGACGACCAATTGGACGGAGGCGGCGGTGATGACGTCTTGCATGGCGACGCTGGCCGCGATCTGATGCAGGGCGGTGCCGGCAACGACCGGCTGTTCGGCGATGCCGGCGACGACGTGCTCGACGGCGGAGCCGGCAATGACGTGCTCGCCGGCGGCTTGGGCAACAACGTGTATCTGTTCGGAATCGGCGACGGCCAGGACAGCATCGGCTATCTGTCGGACACGGCGGCTGGCAAGTTCAATGTGTTGCGCTTCAAGCCTGGTGTATCGGCGTCGCAAATAAGTGCGAAACGCGTCTTTGACGCCGACTTCATGCGTCCGGGCGTGGCCGATGGCATGAACGCCTCCTACGCTTCGTTGGAACTGAGTATCAGCGGGACGACGGACAAAGTCACGGTTCGCGGCATGTTCGACTACGACAACCCGGAGAATAGCTGCAACCCGGTGCAACGTGTCGAGTTTGCGGACGGAACGGTATGGACCCTTGCCGACATCGTTGCGCGTACCCAGTTGGGCACGACGGGTGCCGACACCTTGCGCGGCACATCCACTGGCGACACCATCGACGGCGGAGCCGGCAATGACATGCTGACTGGTGCTGCCGGCGACGATGTCCTGTATGGAGGCGCAGGCAATGACACGCTTTATGGTGATGATGGCAATGACATGCTCAACGGGCAGGCCGAGAACGACTCCCTGATGGGTGGGCTTGGCAACGACACGCTCGACGGCGGGGCAGGCGGCGACACACTGGCGGGCGGCCTCGGCAATAACACCTACCTGTTCGGCCTTGGCGACGGGCAGGACAAGATCAGCTACCTGGCCGACTCCTCTGTAGGCAAGCTCAACGTATTGCGATTCAAGGCCGGAGTCGCGCCCTCCCAGATAGTCGCCAAGCGTGTCTACGACGCCGACTTCATCCGCCC
>JANNDB010000392.1:0-1576 GCA_031387285.1 Betaproteobacteria bacterium
CTGCCGCAGATGCGCGGTGCCCCGTTCGCCGGGCACAAGGGAAACGATGGCAGCGCCATCACCTGGGGACGGCAACTCGGTGCCCGCCTGGCAGACCTGGGCGGTTACCAGGGCCACGGCTCCTGGGCCATACCCCACGGCACATTGATCAGCTGGGCGCTGATGATGGAGGGCGCCATCCAGGTGAACAACCGTGGTGAACGTTTCCACGACGAAACGCAGGGCTATTCGGAAGCGGCCGTGCACGTGCTGGCGCAGCCGGGTGGTGTGGCATGGAACGTGTTTGACGCTCCGATCCTGGCCCTGGCCCAGGGCTTTCCCGACTTTTGTGACGCGCAGGCGGCAGGTGCGGTCAGGACCTTTTCCGATGTCCCGGCCCTGGCAGCCTGGATTGGCTGCGACGCCACGGCGCTGGCCCAGGCCTGCCTTCAGACCAACCGAGCTGTTGCGGGCACTGCGCCGGCGACGGCCGGCGCCAAGCGACCGCTGCACGCGCCGTTGTCCGCAGTCAAGGTCACCGGCGCCCTCTTCCACACCCAGGGTGGCCTGGACATCGACGCCGATTGCCGCGTGCTGCGGGAAGACGGAACCCCCTATCCCAACCTGCTGGCGGCCGGCGGCGCTGCGCGCGGTGTCTCTGGCAACGCCGTATGGGGCTACCTGTCGGGCAATGGCTTGCTCAGCGCCGTGGCGGGAGGCTGCATTGCCGCCGCCACCATCACCAGCAAAGGGCTGCCATGAACACCTTGAGGCACAGGCTGCAACAACCCAAGGTCCTGCTTGCGCCGGGCGTCTACGACGCGCTCACGGCGCTGGTCGCCGAGCAGGCCGGTTTTGAAGCCCTCTACCTGTCCGGCGCATCGATTGCCTATACGCGCCTGGGGCGTTCTGATGTGGGCCTGACCACCTACAGCGAGGTGGAGGATACGCTTGCGCGCATCACCGACCGCGTGTCCACCCCGGTCATCGTGGACGGCGACACCGGTTTTGGCAATGCGCTCAACGTACAGCGCACCGTACGCGGTTTCGAACGCGCCGGCGCGGCCATGGTGCAGCTCGAAGACCAGGGTTTTCCCAAACGCTGCGGCCACCTTGACGGCAAGACGGTCATCAGCAGCGCCGAGATGTGCGGCAAACTGCGCGCCGCGCTGGATGCCCGGCACGACAGCAGCACCCTGATCCTGGCGCGAACCGACGCGCTGGCGGTCGAGGGCCTCGAGGCGGCGATGGAGCGCGCAGAGGCCTACCTGGCGTGCGGCGTGGATGCGCTCTTCATAGAAGCCCTGCGCACCGGCGCGGACATGGATACCGCCTGCCAGCGGTTCGGCGCCCGGGTGCCACTGTTGGCGAACATGGTCGAAGGCGGAAAGACACCGGTGCAAAGCGCCAGCGAACTGGGCCAACGCGGCTTTCGCATCGTCATATTTCCGGGTGGCACGGCGCGCGCCGTGGCGCATACCCTGCAGCGCTACTACCACTCCCTGGCAGTCCACGAAAGCACCACCCCGATGCGCGATGCGATGCTCAATTTCGACCAGCTCAATACGCTCATCGGCACACCCGATCTGCTCGCGCT
>JANNDB010000402.1:0-1876 GCA_031387285.1 Betaproteobacteria bacterium
AACCTCCGCCCTGCGGGCTGCGGTGCGAGCTTGCTTGGGGCGGCCCGGCGCTGCGCTCATTGCAAACGTTCCAACACCATCGCGCTGGCCACGCCGGCGGCGCCACAAATGGAGATGCAGCCCGTGTGCAGGCCACGCCGCTCGAGCTCGTCAAGCAGAACACTGACCAGCGCCGCGCCCGTGCAGCCCATGGCGTGCCCGATGGCGATCGCGCCGCCGTTCACGTTGACGCGCGCGTGGTCGACCTGCATGTCTTCCATGAAATGCAGGGCCATTGCGGCAAAACCTTCGTTGATCTCGAACAGGTCGACGTCCTTGGCCGCCAGCCCCGCGCGGGCAAGGGCCAGGCGCGCCGCGTCCACGGTGCCGGTGAGGGCCAGCGTGCGGTCTGATCCGGTATCGGCAAATCCCAGGATGCGCGCGCGGGCGGTGAGCCCGTTGCGCTGCAGGGCCGCGCGCGATCCGACCAGTACCGCCGCCGCCGCGTCGGCCATGGCGGGCGCGTTGCCGGCGTGGTGCACGTGGTTGACGCTGGCCAGGCCATAACGGCGGCACAACATGGCGTCCCAGCCCGCTTCCCCGCCTTTGGCGCCCCATTGCGCAAAGGCAGGCTGCATGGCAGCGAGTGTCTGCGCAGTGGTGGCCGGGCGGATGTTCTCGTCCCGATCAAGCAGGATCGCTCCATCCTCGCCGGTCACCGCAAGCAGGGAACGTGGCAGGCCGCGCGCCGCGGCTGCGGCGGCGCGCTGTTGTGAAGTCGCGGCGTAGCTGTCGACCATCTCGCGGCTGTAGCCGCGCTGCGTGGCGATGGCGTCGGCTGCGATGCCTATCGGGGGCAGCTGTGCCTGCTGCTGCAACTGCATGTCGTGCGTCAGTGGTCCCTGGTCACTGCCCATGGGCACCCGCGACATCATCTCGACCCCGCCGCCGAGCGCCAGGGTGTCACCATGCAAGGCCTGCAGGGCGGCAAAGTTGGTCGCCGACAGCCCGGAGGCGCAGTACCGGTTGATGGTTACTGCGGACACTGCGTCGCTCCAGCCGGCCAGCGGCAGTGCCAGCGTACCCACACTGGCACCCTGTTCGGCGGTCTGGGTGACGCAACCGAATATGGCGTCGTTGACCTGGGCTGTGTCGAGCGCCGTGCGCTGCGCCAGTTCACGCAGTACCTGGGCCAGCAGCAGTGCCGGCTTCACGCTCTTGAGGCTGCCTTTGTCATTGCCACGGCCGCGCGGCGTGCGAATGGCTTCAGCGATACAGGCGTGGGTCATGGGGAAGTAAGCTTTCGCAAATTGTCCAGTTCGCGCACAAAGCTGGCAAATGAAGCATTCGCGCCCGAGTGGCTGCGCAGCGGCCGCTCGCGCAGTGCCTGCAACACGGTGCCGATATCGCTGGAGGGCAACAGGGCGCCGTCGGTTTCACCGTTGCCGTTGCGCCGCACCATACCACCGCCGCTGACCAGCACCTCCCCACTCTGGTCACAGGCAGGGGACGCCAACCATCCCACCAGAGGGGCCACCAAAGCCGGATCAAAGGCCTGCGCCGTGGTTTCGCTCATGTGCGCTGCCGTCATCTGCGACAGGCCATAGGGTGCGATCACGTTGACCAGCACGTTCTTGCTCCTGCCCTCATGGGCCAGCGCACGTGCCAGGCCGATCACCGCCGCCTTCGACGCTGAATAGGCCGACAGGCCGTGGTCCGCATACAGCCCGGCGCTTGACGCGGTCAGGACGATCCGCCCGTAACCCTGCGCCATCAGGTGCGGCCACGCGGCATGTGCCAGATGCAGGTTGCCGAAGAATCCCGTGTCAAACACCTGGCGGAATTGCGCCATGCCCTGCTTCAGAAAACTGGCGGCCGTGGAGACACCCGCGTTGGC
>JANNDB010000412.1:0-6771 GCA_031387285.1 Betaproteobacteria bacterium
TGCGCGAGATCGATTTGTCCGGGTCCGGCAGATGAACTGACGCCGCGGCATCGCGCCCAACAATCAGCGGCGCACTGGACGCGTCCAGTGTGATTGACCGGTGGACGCTGGGGCCGTCAACCTGAATTTGAAACTGCATGAATGCCATCCCCTTAGAAGGCGGGCAAATAGAAGCCGGGAAGAGCCGGTCGCCAAGCCATCTCGATCACTAGCCGGTTGCGTCACGCACGAGGATATCAGCAACTGTGCGTTCATCAAAAAACATGGCGCCGTTCCTGTATCGCAGGCATAAGTTGAAAGAGCCTCGGTTATTATCTTTGCGGGGCGGACAATTTCCAACAAGGAAGATATGAGCGAAATAAATCGCTCCAAGCTTTTCACCAAGCTTGGAGGCACCAGTTACAAGGCGCTGGAATCCGCGACCGTGTTTTGCAAACTCAGAGGCAACCCCTACGTCGAGTTGGTCCATTGGCTTTTTCAGCTTCAGCAAGTGGCGGGTGGCGATCTGGAGCATGTACAGAAGGCTTTTGGGATCGACGCCGCAAAGATGCAGGCGGAGTTCACGCGATCACTGGATTTGTTGCCTCGCGGCGCGAGTTCGATATCGGATCTGTCGTCGCACATTGATGAGGTCGTGGAGCGTGCCTGGACGTACGCGTCAGTGATGTTTGGCGCGCAAAAGATCCGGTCGGCGCACTTGCTGATTGGCGTGCTCAAGTCAACCACGCCAAGAAATGCGTTGTACGGCATTTCGCGCGAATACGAAAAAATAAAGATCGACCGCCTGATCGATGACTTTGACAAGATTCTCGAAGGCTCTGTCGAGCAAAGCGAGGGCGCGGGCCTTGCGGAGGGGGGCCAGCTTGGAGAGTCCTCCAATTCGATGGGCGCGGCCAAAGGTCAGGGCAGTGCGCTGAAGCTGTATGCGCAGGACTTGACTGAGAAGGCGCGTGCCGGCGAGATCGACCCGGTGCTCGGGCGGGACCGCGAGATTCGGCAGATTGTCGACATTCTGATGCGGCGCCGGCAGAACAATCCCATACTCACCGGTGAGGCGGGCGTTGGGAAGACGTCGGTGGTTGAAGGTTTTGCCTTGCGTGTAATCAATGGGGATGTGCCGCCGGCATTGAAGGCCGTGCGTATTTGCTCGCTGGACCTGGGCGCTCTGCAGGCCGGGGCAAGCATGAAGGGTGAGTTTGAAAATCGCCTTCGGCAGGTTATTGACGAGGTGCAGGGGGCGGCCCAGCCTACGCTTCTTTTCATAGACGAAGCGCATACGCTGATAGGAGCGGGAGGAGCCGCTGGAACGGGGGACGCGGCAAACCTGTTGAAACCTGCCCTGGCACGTGGCAAGTTGCGAACGATAGCTGCTACAACATGGGCCGAATACAAGAAGTACTTTGAGAAGGATCCCGCCCTGACCAGACGTTTTCAGGTGGTCCAGGTGGACGAACCTGACGAGGTGCGGGGCATACAGATGCTTCGTGGCGTGGTGGGTGTGCTTGAAAAGCACCACCAGGTCCAGATTCTGTCGAGCGCGGTGGAGGCGGCTGTAAAACTTTCGCATCGCTACATTCCGGCCCGTCAACTGCCCGACAAGGCGGTGAGCCTGCTCGACACCGCTTGCGCGCGCGTAGCGGTAAGCCAGCACGCCACCCCGGCCCAGGTGGAGGACAGGACGCGGCGTATGGAGGTGATGGAAACAGAGCTCACCGTGCTCCAGCGCGAGGCCATGATGGGCGCGTCGCACGCCAAGCGCATCGATGAGATGTGCCGGCAGATGGATGAAACACGCGAGGAGCTCAAAGTGCTTGGCGAGCGCTGGGAGCAAGAAAAAGAGCTGGTCAGCAAGGTTCTTTCGTTGCGGGAAAAGATCGGCGCGGGGGGTGAGGGATACGATCTCCTGATAACCGAATTGGCGCAGGTGCAGCAGGCGTTGCGCGCGCTTCAAGCCGATTCGGCATTGGTCTTGCCCGTGGTGGACGATCTGGCCGTTGCCTCGGTGGTGCAGGATTGGACTGGCATACCGCTCGGCAAGATGGTGGGTGACGAGGTGAAGACGGTGCTGGCGCTGGCCGATTCATTGAACAAGCGGGTGATAGGGCAAATGCATGGTCTGTCCATGATTGCAAAGCGCATACAGACATCCCGCGCTAGGCTGGACAACCCCAACAAGCCGATGGGAGTGTTCATGCTGTGCGGGCCATCCGGCGTCGGCAAGACCGAGACTGCACTGGCGCTTGCGGACGACCTGTACGGCGGTGAACACAATGTGATTACCATCAACATGAGCGAGTACCAGGAAGCGCACACCGTTTCTTCGCTCAAGGGCGCTCCGCCTGGTTATGTGGGGTATGGCGAGGGTGGTGTTTTGACCGAGGCAGTGCGGCGCAAACCCTACAGCGTGGTGTTGCTGGACGAGGTGGAGAAGGCGCACCCGGATGTACACGAAATATTTTTCCAGGTGTTCGACAAGGGCTGGATGGAAGATGGCGAGGGCCGCCAGATCGATTTCCGGAACACGCTGATCCTGCTGACCTCCAATGTGGGTAGCGAACTGATCATGCAGTTGTGCGCTGACCCCGAGTTGCTGCCAGACTCCGAGGCCATTGCCAAGGCGTTGCGCGAGCCATTGTTGAAGGTTTTCCCTGCCGCATTGCTGGGCCGTATCGTGACGATACCGTATTACCCGCTGTCCGACGAGATGCTTGGCTCAATCATCCGCCTGCAGCTGAACCGCATTGTCAAGCGGGTCCGCGAAAATCATGACGCCGACTTTGTGTACAGCGACGACGTGATTCGGCATGTTGCTTCGAGGTGCACCGAAGTTGAAAGCGGCGGACGAATGATCGACGCCATACTGACCAATACGATTTTGCCGCGCGTCAGTGAAACCATACTGACGCGCATGATTGATCAACTCCCGGTTTCACGCATCGAAGTAGGGGTTGCGGATGCAGACTTCACGTATTCGATCACCTGACATCGTGACCATGCACGGAGGCTGAGGGAAATCCATGTCCATCGACACCGCGCGCGTAATTTGGTCCGAGGGTCTGTTCCTCAGGCCGCACCATTTTCAGCAGCAGGAACGTTATTTTGAATCGCTGCTGGAGGCTCGCCTCAGTCCGCTGGTGATCTCGGGTTACGGGTTCTTGCGCTTGTCCGTGGACAACGCCCTGCTTTTGCAGGGCAAGGTGGCCTTGGCAAACGCCATGGGGCTGATGCCTGACGGGACGCCTTTTGAGGTCCCTGCCGAGACGGCGCACTTGAGCCCGATGGATGTTCCGGAAGGTACCCGGGATGAGCTGGTTTACCTGACTGCAATCCTGCGCAGAAGCAACAGCAAGGTCGTTACGCTTGAGCGGGCCGAACGGCGAACCCGCTTTGAGGGGGTGGACGCCAAGATTGCGGACAGTGTGCATGGTTTTGACTCCGAGGCTGAACTCAAGGTCGGCGTGCTCTCGCTGGCCTTGAGTCTTTCGGCATCGCTCGACGGCGCAATGACTTCGTTGCCGGTGGCGCGAATTGTCGAGCGGCGGGCTGACGGCAGCGTAGTGCTCGACGCGCGTTTTATTCCTCCCCTGCTGGACATTGGCGCCCATCAACGTACACGCTCCTGGGTTGATGAGCTTCACGGGTTGGTCAAGCAGCGCGCAGAGGCCCTGGCTGCACGTATCGGTGCTCCGGGCACCAAAGGCGTAGCCGACTTTGCCGACTTTCTGCTGTTGCTGGCCTGTAATCGGTATGAGCCACTGTTGCAGCATTTTCGCCGTAGTGCGCCTATTCATCCACTTGCGCTCTACGTTGAGTTGCTCAAACTGGCTGGCGAATGCGCGACGTTTGGTCAGGAGAATAGACGGCCGCCGGAGTTTGCCCCCTACCAGCATGTGGCGATTGCAGACTGCTTTGAGCCGGTGATCGAAGAGATTCGCCGTACGATGATTTCGGTTTTGGATTCGAAGACGGTACAAATTCCCTTGAGAAACCTCGGCAAGGGTTTGTATGGGGCAGACATAGCGGATCCGCGGCTGGTCCATTCCTCCTATTTTGTGCTCGCCGCCACCGCACAAGTGCCCAAGGAAATGCTACGGTCCACATTTCCAACCAGCATCAAGATCGGGCCCCCAGAAAAGATTCGAGACCTGGTTTTGTCAATGGTGCCCGGCATACGAATAGAGCCTATGGAAGCGCCCCGGCAGATTCCATTTCACGCCAACTATTGCTATTTTCAGCTTGATGGGCGCAGTGAATTTTGGCAGGCAATTGAGGTAAGCCGGCGGCTTGCTCTGCATGTTGCTGGTGAGTTCCCGGGGATAGATTTGCAGATGTGGGCCATCCAGACCTGAGAGCAGGCCTAGAGCCTTTCTGTTTTATATGCAAACAATGAACGACGACAACGACCGCACCCGCGTAGCCAGACCGTTTGTGGCGGCTGCGCGTGCAGAGGTGTCCGAGGTAGACCCGCAGCAGATTGGTGATCTGGGCGCCATCAACCCGCTCATCGGCATAGCGAACCCGCTGTTGATGATGGTGCCCATGCTGCGCACGGCCAACGCGCCTGCGGACATTTCCGGCCTGCGCACCAGGCTCATTGAGATGGTCAAGGGTTTCGACGCGGCGTCGGTGCGGATTCGACTGCCTGACGACCAGCGCAATATTGCGCGCTATGCGCTTTGCACGGTATTGGATGAAGCCATCCAGATGACTCCTTGGGGTGGGACGGCGAATTGGGCTCAGCAAAGCCTACTTATTCATTTTTTCAAGGAGTCCTGGGGAGGTGAGAAGTTTTTTCAGATCCTCGACAAGATGGCGGAAACACCTGCGAAATTTGCGCACCTGCTTGAACTGTTCTATGTCTGTCTTGCCTTGGGGTTTATGGGGCGGTTTCAGCTGTCGGACGCCGCCGGGCGACAGGCCATTGCAGACTTGAAAGGGCGACTCTACCTGTTGGCGCGGCAGGGGAGCCAGGAACCGGAGCGCACCTTGTCTGCCACTTGGAAGGGATTGGCCATTGAAACCAGGCGA
Source organism: Betaproteobacteria bacterium (assembly GCA_031387285.1). Taxonomy (GTDB): domain Bacteria; phylum Pseudomonadota; class Gammaproteobacteria; order Burkholderiales; family Burkholderiaceae_C; genus CAISIP01. The sequence goes on from JANNDB010000412.1 coordinate 5,029, forward strand.
TTCACTGGCTTTGCGGTCTTTGGCCTGACAACCGGTCTGGTGGCGATGCTGAGCCTTGGTGTTTATGCCGGTCTGGTATATACCCTGAGCGGAAACCTTTCGAGCCTGGAGTTGCAGCAACTGGCCTTGAAACGTACCGAACTGGCGTCGGTGGCCGTACTTCCTGCTGCAAAGCCCAGGTTGGTCCAATTGCTGACACCCGAAATCGAGGCGAAGCAGGTACAGGTTCGGGACTTGAAGCTAGAGTCGGTCGTGACTTTGCTTGGAGAAACACTATTTGATTCGGGCAGTGCGGCACCCACGGGGCAATCGACCCGTGTATTGCAAAAAGTTGCTGAGGCGCTCGACCAGGTTGAAGGCCAGGTTGTGGTGTCGGGCCACACTGACAACATACCGACCCGCACGCTGCGTTACGCCAATAATTTTGAGTTGTCTCGAGAGCGCGCGGAGAATGTTCGCCGAATTGTTGCCGCCCGCTTGAAGGATGGGGCCAGAACGAGTTCGGAAGGTCGAGGCGACACAGAGCCGGTGGCAAACAATGCCTCGGCAGAGGGAAGGGCTCAGAACAGACGCGTGGAGATCACCCTGCGGGTGTCCTCGACCGGTCAATAAGGAGAAAGTGTGAAGCAGCTTTTGGGCCAAAGGCGATTGTGGATCGGTGCAATTATTGTTTTGAGTATTTCCATACTGTTGTGGTTTGTCGGTCCATTGATTGTGGTTGCAGACGAGCGACCACTGGACCCAGTTTGGCGGCGCATAGGAATTGTGGCGTTTGTCTTTCTGATCTGGCTGTTGATAGAGTTGGCCGGCTGGCTGCTGGCGCGCAGACGCAACAAGCAATTGATCAAACAACTCTCGGCGGGTGGAGAGGATGACGCTCTTTCGCGCCGGGAAACCGAACTGCTCCAGACCCGGTTCAGTGAGGCATTGGAGACCCTGAAGCGGACCAGACTGGGTGGCCGCGAGGGGGCACGCCTGTTGTACCAATTGCCGTGGTACATGTTTATCGGGGCACCCGGTTCAGGCAAGACCACTGCGCTGATCAATTCAGGATTGCGTTTTCCGCTCGCCAAGGCCGGCGCATCGGCTTCTGCGTTGGGTGGGATTGGTGGGACCCGGAATTGCGACTGGTGGTTTACCGACGACGCGGTGCTCATAGACACCGCCGGGCGCTACACCACGCAAGACAGTAATGCCAGCGTCGACAAGTCCGCCTGGACGACCTTCCTGGCTCTTCTCAAGAAGTTCAGACCACGGCAGCCCATCAACGGTGTTTTGGTCACCTTGAGCGTGGGTGACCTGTTTTCTTTCAGTGAAAGGGAACGATCGGAGTATGGCCAGGTGGTACGCCAACGCATCGAGGACTTACAGAGCCATTTGGGTGTGCAGTTTCCGGTCTACGTGCTAGTAACCAAGTGCGACTTGATTTCGGGTTTTACCGAGTTCTTCTCGACGTTTGATGTAGATCAGCGATCGCAGGTGTGGGGAACAACTTTTGATTTTGACCTGATCACCCGAAAAACGCCACCGGCCAGGCAGGCGTTTGAAAGCGGCTTCCCCGCGCTGGTCAGCAAGCTCAACGAAATACTGCTGGCTCGGCTGCACGAGGAGCGCGACTCCCAGCGCAGGGCGACCATGTACGCATTTCCCCAGCAGTTTGCGTCGTTGCGGACCTTGATCGCGGAATTTCTGGAGACGGCCTTTTCCTTTTCTGATCAGGCACTGGTTCGCGGCGTGTATTTC
>JANNDB010000457.1:0-6024 GCA_031387285.1 Betaproteobacteria bacterium
AAGGACTGGGGCTCATGGGATGCGGACTTCAATGCCGTGACGGCCAGCGTGCGCAAGAGCCTGCTCGACATCATCCACGGCGCCGGGTCGCATGTGGTGGTGCCACTCCAGGGCAGCAGCACCTTCAGCGTGGAAGCGGCGGTGGCCACGGTGGTGCCTCCGACCGGGCATGTGCTGGTGCTGGACAACGGCGCCTATTGCAAACGCGCCGCCCGGCTGACGACGCTGATGGGCCGCCGCTGCACCCTGATGCCGTTCGACGAGGCGCAACCGGTATCGGCGCAGGCGCTCGACGACAAGCTCAACGCCGAGCCCGGCATCACCCACGTGATCCTGATCCACTGCGAGACCGGTGCCGGCGTGCTCAATCCGCTGCAGGCTGTCGCCGATGTCTGCCAGCGCCACGGCAAAGGGCTGATCGTGGATGCCATGAGCTCCTTCGCCGCGCTGCCGATCGACGCCCGCGCGACCCGCTTCGACGCCCTCGTGGCCGCCAGCGGCAAGTGCCTGGAAGGCGTGCCGGGCATGGGCTTCGTGTTCATCCGCAAGGCGATCCTTGAGTCGTGTGCCGGCCAGAGCCAGTCGCTGGCGATGGACCTGTACGACCAACATATATATATGGAGAAGACCACCCAGTGGCGCTTCACGCCGCCCACCCATGTGGTGGTGGCGCTGCACGAGGCGATTGCCCAGTTCGAAGCCGAAGGCGGCCAGCCGGCGCGGCTGGCGCGGTACACGCGCAACTACGAAACGCTGGTACGCGGCATGGCGGCTTTGGGCTTCAGGCCCTTCCTCGACCCGGCCGTGCAGGCGCCCATCATCGTCACCTTTCACGCGCCGGCCGACCCGAAGTACGACTTCAAGACCTTCTATGCCGCCGCCCGCGCGCGGGGCTTCATCCTCTATCCGGGAAAGCTCACGACGGTGGAGACCTTCCGGGTCGGCTGCATCGGTGCCATCGGGCCCGACGAGATGGAGCAGGCGGTGCATGCGGTGGCCCTGACGCTCAAGGACATGGGGATCAACTCAGCCGCGCCCGCCTTGTAGGCGGCGTTTGCCGGCGCGGCCGGGCCTTCACACTTCCAGTGCCGGTGGCGCTTCATGTCGCACCCAGTCGCCGGGCGTCGCGGCCGGCGCAAATGCGTATGGCGTTCATCTGCAGGAGGCAAACACCTGGAAAACTACGTTGGAAGTTTCTTATATTGTGATATATTTACTATCACATAGTAATAACTCTTGGCCGCATCCAAAGACTGCCTGACACGACGAACGGCACCGATTTCGTGAAGCCATCTTTGAATACGCAAACTGTGACCAACGCCCTGGTGAAACTCACCCGGAGACAGTCCGTCGGACGTTTGTCGGCGGCGCCGGCATGGGCGCCGGCGGAGTGATTGAAATCCATTGAGGACCCAATCCAATGATTGCAGCGAACACATCACTCAAAGGCCTGCGGGTGGTCGAGTTCGGCCAATGGATCGCCGCACCGTATTGCGGAGCTATTTTGGCCGATCTCGGCGCAGACGTGATCAAGATCGAGAAACCTGGGCGTGGCGACGATCAAAGGCATTCGCCACCGTTTGTCGACGGGGAAAGCGCGCTGTTCATGCAGATGAACCGCAACAAGCGCAGCATCGTCCTGGACATGGCCGACGCGCGCGATCTGGAACGTGCGCGATGTCTGGTGCGGCATGCGGATGTGGTCTTGAACAACTTTCGCGCAGGCGCTCTCGAAGCGTTCGGCCTCGGCTACGACGGTGTTCGCAAAATCAACCCGAAAGTGATCTATTGCGCCATCTCCGGATTTGGCCGCGACGGGCCACTGGCGACGCGTCCCGGCATGGATCTGATTGCGCAGGCAGTCTCGGGAATCATGGTCATGAACCGGGATGACGATGACCGGCCGCACCGGATTCCCATGGCCATTGCGGACCTGTCCACCGGCTTGTTTTCCACCATCGGGGTGTTGGCGGCGATTGCCTCCAGGGACCGCACCGGTGAGGGGCAGTTCCTGGACCTGGCGCTCGTCGATTCGCTGCTCGCAATGATGCCGTATGAAACCGCAGCCTTCCTGGGGACCGGCCACGCCCCGGACCGCTATCGCAAGATTGGATCCGGCAACGCGGCGCCCTATCAGGTGTTCGCGACACAGGACGGCTGGATCGCCATAGTGGCCGTCGCCCAGCACCTGTGGGTGAAGCTGTGTGAGGTGCTCGATGCCAGTGACCTGTTGCGCGATCCCAGGTTCGCATCGAACGCGGCGCGCATCGAACACAGCGTGGTTCTGGAGCAGTTGCTGGAAAAAATCCTTTGCCACCGCAGCACGGCGCAGTGGATGGCATTGATGGAGCCGGCGGGAATCCCCTGTTCCGAGGTCATGAGTCTGGCCCAGATCCTCTCGCATCCGCACGTGCGTGAGCGGCGCATCCTTATGGACTCTCCGGCAGGAGACGCACGTATGCCAGCCTCGCTGGTGACGCCGATCAGCTTTTCGGAAACGCCGATCCGATTGGTTCGGCGTGCTCCGCTGTTTGGTGAACACACGAACCAAGTGTTGGCGCGCGTCGATGCCGTGGATGGCTGGCCGGCCGACGCCACCGTGCCCGTGCCGGCCAGCGCCTGACGGGAAGCACCATGCCTATCAATCTTCACGCCTTGGGCGTCGTCAGCAGCGCCGAACACGACATCTCCGCGCGGTGGGTGCTCGCCTATGCGGCTTGTCTGGGAATGGTCGATCCCCTGTATCTGGACGATTCGCTGCCCGGCGGACCCTGTGTGGTCCCCACGTTCTGCTCCTGCCTTGAATGGGGCGTCACTACTTCTTCGCGAACCAATCTGTTTGGGTTGACGGCCAGCGAGCGCGCCACTGGCGTGCATGCAAGCCAGAGTTCCGAGTTCTTCGCGCCGGTGCAAGTCGGCATGAAGGTGCGCACCACTTCGCGGGTGGTGGGCATGCGCCGCACCTCGGCCGGTGCTCTTGTGCAAACTTGCTACGAGATGGTCGACACCAAGTCCGACGTATTGCTGGTGCGTTCCTACTCCGGCTCGATCTTTCGGGGTCTGGATCTGGAGGTGGATGCCATCGGCGAGCCCATCACCCGACCAGAGCGCCAAATCACCGAATTCACCAAACGCAGCGTCGTTCCAATAGACAGGGGGTTGCCACACATCTACTCCGAATGCGCCCAAATCTGGAACCCGATCCACACCGAGCAGGTGATCGCCAAGGGCGCCGGCCTGCCTGGCATCATCCTGCACGGGTCCGCCACCTGGGCCCTGGCCGGACGCGAGGTGGTGGCGACCTTCGCAGGCGGCGATATGCGTGCCCTGGTGGGTCTCGCCGGCAGCTTCAAGAAGCCGGTGATCCCGGGAGAGCGCGTCGTGGTCCAGATGTCGGACCCGCAAGATGCCTCCGTTGCCTTCATGGTTCTGACGGAAAAAGGCGAGACCGCCATTGCCGATGGCGTGGTGGTCTTGCGTGGGCCGCGTGATGTCTAGGTACCTGCTGGTGCGCTTCGCGCAGGGGCTCGGCACGCTCTTTGCCATTACCCTGGTGGTCTTCTTTCTGTCGCGGCTCACCGGCGACCCGTTGAGCCTGATCATGGATCCGCATGCCACCCAGGCCGACTATGCGCGTGAACGCGCGCGGCTGGGACTGGACAAGATGTACATCGAACAGTACCTGATATTCCTGGCCAATGCGGTTCGAGGCGACTTCGGGGAATCCATCTTCTTCAAGGCGCCGGCCTTCGAAGTGGTGTTGGAGAAGCTGCCCGCGACACTGGAGCTTGGTGGCATCGCGATCCTGCTTTCGGCGGCGATCGCGGTGCCGGTCGGCGTCATGTCGGCGGTGAAGAAGGGCGGCCTTTTTGACCGTGCGGCGCAGACGTTTGCGCTGGCCGGACAGTCGGCGCCGATTTTCTGGGTTGGCATCGTGCTGATTTCCATCTTCGCGGTGAAGCTTGGCTGGTTGCCAACGTCTGGACGCGGCACCTGGTCGCAACTGGTGCTGCCGGCCATCACCCTGGGCTGGTACGGAAACGCCTTCCTGATGCGTATCACACGTTCAGGGATGTTGACGGTTCTTGACACCGAGTACATCAAACTGGCTCGGCTGGCGGGCATCCCCGAGTCCAAGGTGATCTGGAAGTACGGTCTCAAGAGCGCGGCGACATCGATCATCACCACCTTCGGCTTGCTGGTCATCAGCCTCGTCACGGGAGCCGTCGTGACCGAAACCGTTTTTGCGTGGCCCGGAGTCGGGCGTCTGATCGTGGAGTCAATCCTGCAGCGCGACTTCCCGGTGGTACAAGCAGCAGTGACGGTGTTCGCGGCGCTGGTCATCGGCGTGAACCTGCTGGTAGACGTTTTTTACGTCTACCTGGACCCGCGCGTCAAGTACGAGGCCGCCCAATGAGGCGAGAAGCAGCAGCCGGCATGCGTACGGTTCGGCCGCTCGCTGCCTGGACGCGGCTGCTGGGCGGGCCTCTTCTGCCGGCCCTGATCCTGGCGACGGCCGCATGTATGGCCATTGGCGCGCCTTGGTTGGCGCCGCATGACCCCAACGCGATTGGCCTGCTGGTCCGGTTCAAGCCTCCGGTGTGGCTGGAGGGTGGTTCGATGTCGCACTTTCTCGGTACCGACGACCTGGGGCGCGACGTGCTCAGTCGGCTGATCCATGGGGCGCGCATCTCGATCTTGTTGGCGGTGATCTGTGTATTGTCGGACTCGGTGATAGGCACGCTTCTGGGCATGGTGGCCGGGTACTTCGGCGGTCGGCTGGATGCGGTGCTGATGCGTCTGGCCGACATCATGCTGGCGCTGCCCTATCTGCTGATCGCGCTGGTGGTCGTGAGCGTCCTGGGCGCAAGTCTGGTCAATGTCGTGCTGATCATCGTCGTCCTTCGGTGGGCCGGGTTGGCGCGCATCGTTCGTGGAGAGACATTGACGCTTCGGCAGATGGATTTCATCGCCCTGGCGAAAGTTGCGGGGGTTTCCTCTGCCACCATCCTGCGGCGACACATCCTGCCCAATGTCCTGAACTCGGTCGTGGTCGTCTCCACGCTGGGGGTCGGCTCGGTAATCCTGTTCGAGTCGGTATTGAGCTTCCTGGGAGTCGGTGTCCCGCCACCGACGGCCACCTGGGGCGGCATCGTGTCCGACGGCCGCGCCTACATTGCTTCAGCTTGGTGGGTCTCGTTTTTCCCCGGACTGGCGATCACGCTGGTGTGCCTGGCCGCAAATCTGTTCGGTGACTGGTTGCGCGAGTACCTGGACCCGAAGTCCGGCTCTGCGCGTTAGGGTGACGGACCGTATTCCTGTTTCTACCAAAAGGAGACTGCAATGAAAGAGCTTGTTCACAAAGTGAGGTCGGCGCTTACGCCACTTCTGGTCATCGCCGGTCTGGCGCTGGGTGCCCTGCCAGCATCGGGACAGACCCGGTTGACCATCGCCATCAGCAGCCTGGGTCCGGAAACCTGGATTCCGCAGGACCTGGCGTTCAACAAATACATCATCGGCACCATCGGTGATCCGCTGATCCGGCTGGTATCTGGCAACCGGCTCGAACCGGCAATCGCTTCGTCATGGAAAGCCTCCGACGACGGACTGACCTACGAGTTCGTGATCCGCAACGACGTGTACTTCCATGACGGAACGAAACTGACCGCGGAGGATGTCGCCTACAACCTGTCGCCGGATGTTGCCAAGAATTTCGTCGGTAGTTCGCGCATCAAGGGCGGCAACCTGATTTCGACCACGGCGCAGGGCAACCGCGTGGTGATGAAGCTCAAGACGCCGGTGCCGATGATGCTGGATAACTACATCGTCCGGTATGCGATCTGGCCCAAGGCGTATCTGGAGAAGGTCGGGCCGGCCGGCTTCAACAAGGAGCCAATCGGTAGCGGGCCGTATCGGCTGACGAAGCACGACAAGGGGCAGTCGGTTGTCCTGCAGGCCTTTGACAAATACTACGGAGGCAAGCCAAAGATCGACCAGATCACCTATCGGATCGTGCCGGAAGCC
>JANNDB010000408.1:0-3536 GCA_031387285.1 Betaproteobacteria bacterium
CCTCGCCCACCAGTTTGCCGGTGGCCAACAACACCCTGGGCGCGTCGGGCGGCAAATCTGCCAGTTGGGCAACCAGCGCCACGCGCTGTTTCTTCGACATGCGCCCATGCAACACAAACAGCATCGGAATTCGCCCAAGCAAAGCGGCCTCCATCGCCTCCAGGTGCTCGGTGCGTTCGGTCAGGACCAGGATCTTTCGGCCCTGGTCAAAGGCGTCAACCACCTCCGTAGTGATGGCGGCAGTGCGCTGAACGTCTTCGGCCAGATGACGAAATACCACCTGGATGCCTGCATCAGGTGCCACGTCGATCTGCCGGTACAACCTGCGCGGCAGCACCTCGAGGTCGTGCGGAGCGCCCTCCGAACTGGCCGCCTTGTGGCGGATCGGTCCGCACTGCATGAAGATGATGGGCTGCTGGCCATCGCGGCGGATGGGCGTGGCGGTCAGGCCAACCACAAATTTCGCCTTCACACGCTTGAGAATGGCGTCGAAGGACACCGCGCCGACGTGGTGGCACTCGTCAACGATCACCTGGCCGTAGTTTTCGACCAGCGCATTGACACTGCCTTGGCGCGACAACGACTGCATCACCGCGATGTCGATCTTGCCGGTTGGCTTTGCCTTGCCGCCGCCGATGGTGCCGACCACGTCCTTGCCCACCCCCAGGAAGGCGTGCAGGCGTTCCTGCCATTGCCTGAGGAGTTCGGTGCGGTGCACCAGCACCAGTGTATTGACGCCCCGTCGTGCAATCAAGGCCGCACCCGTAACGGTCTTGCCAAAGGCCGTTGGCGCGCACAGCACGCCGGCGTCGTGCTGCAGCATGGCGGCCACCGCCGTCGCTTGCACGCTGCGCAGCGTTCCCGAGAAATTGACATCGAGCGCCACCCCGGCAAAGCGCTCGTCGCGGAGGTCGCAGCGGATGCCGTTGTCACGCAGCAGGTCAAGCGCCGCCTCCAGGCAACCTCTCGGCAAGGCGATGTGCTGCGGGTAATTTTCGGCGCACCCGATGACCCGAGGCTTGTCCCAGACCGACATACGCATCGCTTGCGCCTTGTAGAACTCAGGGTTCTGAAAGGCCGCCAGCCGGACCAACCGGTTGGCAAGCGCCTGCGGCAGCTGTGCTTTTTCAAAGTAGACCAGGTTCGATAGCGTCACGTTCAGCGCCACGGGCATGGTGCCGGCCAGCTTCCCGTTTGCCACGGGCGAACGCTTCCACGGCTCCTTGAGGTCCTCCTCTTCGACAAAGGTCACGTCAAGCGGATGCACTCCGCCGGTCGCGCGCAGGATGGTCGGCTCGATATCGTGTGGCGCCATCGGCTGAACACCTGCCAGAAAAGCCCACTGGTCAGCGTGGGCATGCAGTGCGTCATCGACAAAGACGCTGCCACCGGTCTCACGAGGCCGTTTCTGCAAAGGCAGGGCGATCAGGTTTCCGAAGCCTCCAAGCCGGGAGCCCGCAGGGCCGCCACCTTGACGGGAAGGCATCGTGTCCTGGCTGGGAAACAGCCGGTCGTAGGAAGACAGTTTCAGTTGCCGAGTGCGGGCGCAGGTATGGCTGATGAGGGCCGTGCCAAGCCGTCGGGCATCACGGGCCGAGACTCTGGCGGCGAAGAAGATCCAGATGTGGGCGCCGTTGCCGGATCGTGATACCTCCAGCGCGGCCGGAACACCCAGCTCACGGCAGGACTGCATGAAGGCCTGGGCGTCGTCGCGCCAGTCCGCCTCGTCGAAATCGACCGCCAGAAAATAGCAGGTGTCGTCCAGCATCAACGCATAGACGCCCACTGTGTGGTCACCCGCCAGGTGCTTGTAGATCACGTCATCGGTCAACGGGATCAGCAACCGGTTGCTGCAGTCGCCGCATTTGATGCGTGGCTTTTCGCAGACGCCTGGACGCCACTCGTTGGCGCAGGCCGGTGCATAACCTGACTTGCCGCTGGTCTTGCTTTCCCAGCGCACCGGGTAGACATCCGTGCGGCCGCGGAACAATCGCCCGAAGAGCGCCACCTTCTCGGCAGTCGACAAGTGCGATGGTTCGAGACCCGCGTCAGCCGCTACCGGTGTCGGCGCCGGCGCCGGCACCGGCACCGGAGCAGGAGCAGGCGCTCTCCAAACGATGCCGTGCGCCACCAGCAGTCCTGTCAGACGCGCGTTTTCGGCGCGAAGCGCAGCCAGTTCTTTGCGTTCATCAGGCGAAACCATGGTCGTTCCATATCAAGCCGGGATCGATCAACGCGCAGCGTCTGACACAGGGTGCTACCGGAGCCAATGGACGGTAGCGGGTGTCATCGCTTTGGCCGACGACGACCTTTTGACCGTTTGTCATTCGGTTCACTTGCCTGCAGGCTTGGCCGGACGTCGCTGTTCAAGCTCGCGCCGCGACCGCTGCAACTCCTGCGCCAACAGCCCCGCATCTGGCAGCACCGTTTGATACTCAGCCGCCAGCACCTTGTTCTGCAAACCCTGCAGCGCGTAGTGCGCTTCGGCGGCGCCCTTGCTGGCACACAGGATCAGGCCGACGGGTGGGTTTTCGCCCGGCTTCATCCAGTGGGCACGCGCGTAGTTCAGATAGAGCTGCATCTGGCCCACATCAGCGTGGCTGAAGCGGCCAACCTTCAAGTCAATGACCACCAGGCACTTCAGCCGGCGGTGGAAAAACAGCAGGTCGATACGGAACCAGGCATCGTCCAGCCGCAGTCGGCGCTGACGGCCGACAAAGGCAAAGTCGTCACCCAGCTCCAGCAGGAAGTCGGCCAGGTGCTGGATCAGCGCGTCTTCAAGATCTGATTCGGAGTACTCGTCCCTGAGGTTCAAGAATTCGAGCATGAAGGGGTCGCGGATGGCCTCTTCAGGCGTGATGGCGTCGCCGGCCTCGGCCTGTTCGCCCTGGGCCAACATGGCCACCTTGTTTTTGGACAGCGCGATGCGCTCGTAGAACTGGCTGTCAACCTGACGGCCGAGCTGGCGCACGGTCCAGCCGCAGCGCAGCGCCTCGGTTTCATAGAAGTTGCGCGCGGCCGGGTTTTTGACCGACAGCAGGCGTACGTAGACCGACCAAGGCAATGGAAAGCGCCTGGCAAGGGCAGTCAAGTCCAATGGGCTCACTGCCAATGCATCCACACGCATCAGCTCTGGCACCGCGGCAGGGCCACTGGAATTCGCAGACAGCGTCTGCGGAATCATGCTGGTGGCTTCACCCACGATGGATTTCGCAGACGCTGTCTGCGAAATCGGCCAGCCCAGGTAGAACAGGCGCATCTGCTCCAGATTGCGTTCGGAAAAACCCCGGCCGAAGCGCGCCGTAAGGTCGAAAGACAGGCGCTTGAGCAGCGCCTCGCCATAGCCGGCCCGCTTCGCGCCGCTCTGCTCGTGTTCAACGATGCGGCGGCCAACGCCCCAGTAGCTGGCGCTCATCAGCAGGTTGACGTTTCGGGCTGCGGCGCGCCGCGCGGCGTCCAGCAGCGCGACGATGGCGCCGCGCACCTGGTCATAGCCAGCGGCAACCGGCACTGCCTTTTGGCGCGCGGATTTGGAT
>JANNDB010000474.1:0-4624 GCA_031387285.1 Betaproteobacteria bacterium
CGAACTCGTCGCCAGTCAGGAGATGCAGCATGGCGTTGCCCAGACCGGCGCGTTCTGCCATGCGCAGCGTGGCCCCACCCGTGGCCATGACGCCCCGTTTCACTTCGAGCTGGGAAAAGCGGCAATCGTCCGCCGCCACCACGATATCGGCCGCCAGCATCAGTTCGATGCCCAGCGTGAAGGTGATGCCCTTGACCGCGACCACCATGGGTTTGCTGCGCCGCCGATAGCCCGGCATGCCCAGGTCCAGCGGGTCCACCAGGCCCATGGGCACGGCTTTCTCACCGCTGCGCATCAGGGGCGCAATCGTCGGCAGGTCCAGCCCGGCCGTGAAGTGCGCGCCGATGGCGTGTAGCACGCCAACCCGCAACGCCGGGTCGTCGTCGAGCCGGGTGTAGGCTTCCCCGAGCTGGCGAAACATGCGGGGCGTGAAGCCGTTGCGCTTGGCCGGCCGGTTGATGGCGATCAACAACACGCCGTTTTCGACGCTGCAGTCGATGCCACCCTCGGGATGGGCCTCAGGGTTTACGGGGGGGTGCATTAAAGTGGGCTCCTTAGAAATGGCTGCGATTTGTCTCGTATCGTCCTCTGGCGTGTAGCGGGCGCCGATCCGGCGTTTGACACACTCCGCACCTTGCGCCCCGGGCCCGGCGGATCCTGAGCAGCAGGGCACATTGCGCAGACATCCCTAGTTTACGGAGACACCAGACATGTTTGACTACATCATCATCGGCGCCGGCTCGGCCGGCTGCGTACTGGCCGCCCGGCTTACGCAGGACCCCAACGTCACCGTCGCACTGCTCGAAGCCGGGGGCGTCGACAGCAGCGTGCTGATCCATTGCCCAGCCGGCCTGGCCCTGCTCGGCAAGCAGGGGACAGGCAACTGGAAATTCGATACCGTTCCCCAGCCCGGACTGAACGGACGCGTGGGCTACCAGCCGCGCGGCAAAGTGTTGGGGGGGTCGAGCTCGGTCAACGCCATGGTCTACATCCGGGGCCACCGCGCCGACTATGACCATTGGGCCGCCGAAGGCAATGCGGGTTGGTCCTACGATGAGGTGTTGCCCTACTTCAAACGCGCAGAAAACAATGAACGCGGCGCAGACGCCCTGCACGGCAGCGGCGGGCCGTTGAACGTGAAGGATCTGACCAGCCCCAACCCGTTTGGCCCGGCTTTTGTGGCGGCCGGCAAACAGGCCGGGTTTCGCGAGAACCGTGACTTCAACGGCGCCGACCAGGAGGGTGTAGGCGTCTACCAGGTCACCCACAAAAATGGCGAGCGCTGGAGCGCGGCCAAGGGTTACCTCACACCCAACCTGTCGCGTCCCAACGTGCAGGTGATCACCGGCGCACACACGACCCGCATCCTGCTGGAGAAAAAGCGCGCTGTCGGCGTTGAATACCAGCAGGACGGCCTTGTCAAACAGATCAAGGCGAACCGCGAAGTCCTGCTATGCGCCGGCGCGCTGCAGTCGCCGCAGATCCTGATGCTGTCGGGCATCGGTGCGCACAGGCACTTGCTGGACAACGGCATCGCCACGCAGCACGATCTGCCAGGTGTAGGCCAGCAACTGCATGACCATCCGGATATCGTGCAGGTGTTCAACGCACCCGGCGCCAAGGACCTGTTCGGCATCTCGCCGGGAGGCATCGTGCGGGCCGTGCGCGGCATCTTCGAGTGGCGACGCCAGCGTACCGGAATGCTCACCACCAACTTCGCCGAAGCCGGCGGTTTCATCAAGAGCACGCCGGCAGAAACCATCCCCGATCTGCAATTGCATTTCGTCATCGCCAAGCTGCTCGATCACGGCCGCAAGACTGTCCTGGGCCAGGGTTTCTCCTGCCATGTCTGCGTTTTGCGTCCGCGCAGCCGGGGTTCGGTGCAACTGGCCGGCAAGGACCCGCTGGCGCCACCGGCTATCGACCCGAACTTCCTGGGCGAGCGCGACGACATGGAGCGCATGGTGCGCGGCTTTCGCCTGATGCGCGGCATCCTCAGCCAGCCGGCGCTCGCCGCATATGGCGGGAAGGAATCGCCCGCCTCCGCCGGTGCGCAATCTGATCTGGAGATCGAACAATTCATCCGCGAACGGGCCGACACCGTCTACCACCCGGTGGGTTCCTGCCGCATGGGCAGCGGCGCGCTCGACGTGGTGGATGCCGAGTTGCGCGTGCACGGCATGCAAGGCCTGCGCGTGGTCGACGCGTCCATCATGCCGCGCATCGTGGGCGGCAACACGAACGCGCCTGTCATCATGATTGCAGAGAAGGCGGCGGACATGATCACAGCTGCGGCGAGGGCGTGATCGATCTGCTGGATTGCGCGCACATGCGCACGATTGGCCGTGGCGGGGCAGCCGGCGCGGCGCTGCCCTACCCCCGAAAGCGTTTGCGTGTCAGCGCCAGCGCCAGCCAGAAACCACCAATCGCATAGACCGCAAGCACCAGCACATGGCGCAGCACCTGCGCAGGCCACTGGTCCATGAAAAGGGGTCGTACCAGTTCGACACCGGCACTCAATGGCGACCATACCGCCACCGCGCGTACCACGGGCGGTAGTTGCTCCAGCGGAAAGAAGATCCCGCTCAGGAACATCATGGGTGTGAGGAACAGCGTGAAGTAGTAGGTGAAGAAGTCATAACCCTTGGCCAGGGCGTTGAACACCAGCGCGATGCAGGAGAAAGTGATGCCCACCGCCAGCAGCACCGGCCAGGCCAGCAGCAGCTTGGGGCTGTGGCTGAGGCCCAGCGCCAGCATCACGCACAGGATGGCTGTCACCGTGAAGAGCGCCTTGAACGCCGCCCACAACATCTCGGCCAGCACCACGTCGTCGAGTTGCACCGGCGCGTTCATGATGCCGTCCCAGGTTTTTTGCACCTGCATGCGCGAGAACGCCGAATACAGGGCCTCGAACGAGGCCGCGTTCATGGCGCTCATGCAGATGCTGCCACTGGCCAGGAACAGGATGTACGGGACCTTGGTACTGCCACCATCGGCGCCGGCCACGGAGATCTGCCCCACCAATGAGCCCAGCCCGTACCCAAACGCCACCAGCCACATCAGCGGCTCGGCGATATTGCCGACCAGGCTGGGAATGGCAAGCTTGCGCCAGACCAGCAGGTTGCGCTGGAACACCGGCCAGAAGCGCAAAGAAAGGCGCGGCACACGCCAGATGGAGGGGTGGGTCATCTATCCATCCTCCCGGATCTGGCGGCCCGTCAACTTCAGGAACAGGTCCTCCAGGTTCGCCGGGCGGTGCAGGGTGCGCAATTGGGGCGATGCGGCCAGGCCTTCAAGCAGGGCGCGTGCATCGTGGGTATAGAAAAACACCGTCTCGCCGCTCACCTCGACTCACGCGGCCAGCGCGCGCAAGGGTGACTCCCCCAGTGCGACTGCGCCCGCGCCATAAACCTCGACCACATCCGGCTCCAGGTGCGCCGCGATCAGGTCGCGTGGCCGGCCTTCGGCGATCTTGCGCCCATGGTCAATCACCAGCAGGCGCGAGCACAGGCGTTCGGCCTCGTCCATGAAATGCGTCGTCAGGAGGATCGATTTGCCCTGCTGCAGCAAGACCTGCAGGCGCTCCCACATCAGATGGCGCGCCTGCGGATCGAGCCCGGTCGTGGGTTCGTCCAGCAGCAGCAGGCGCGGGTCATTGACCAGCGCCCTGGCAAGACTGAGCCGCCGTCGCATGCCGCCCGAAAGCTCCCCCGGCCGGACGGAAGCCTTGTGCGTCAGCGATGCAAACTCCAGCAGGCGTGGAATACGTTCGCGGATCTGCGCATCGCGCATGCCGAAGTAACGCCCATAGACCAGGAGGTTCTCGGCACAACTGAAATCCGGATCGAGCATGTCGGCCTGGCTGACGACGCCGAGCTGTGCCTTGATCGCCATCGCATCACGCGGCATGGACAAGGGCGCTGGCACCGCGTCATCCAGCGCGTACCGGATGTCGCCGCCGTCCGGCGTGCTCTGGCCCAGGCACATGCGGATCGTGGTGGTCTTGCCGGCGCCGTTCGGGCCGATCACGCCCAGGCACTCACCCGCCGCGATGGAGAACGACAGGTCGTCCACCACCGCGTTCCCACCGTAGCGCTTGTGCAGATGCTCGACCTGCAACAGCAGACGGGACATCGGCTGCGCACCGTCCATCAAGAAAGCTCCGCTTTGCGCGCTGCGCAGCGGTGTGCCTTGCGAGCGGCCCAGCGGCTCACTGGAACGCCACCTCCGCGAAACTGCGCAGCTTGCGGCTGTGCAGCTGGTCTACACCCAGCTCGCGCAGCAACTCGATCGCGCGCACCCCTATGCGCAGGTGCTGGTCGACCCGCTCGCGGTAGAAGTGGTCGGCCATGCCGGGAAGCTTGATCTCGCCGTGCAAGGGTTTGTCGCTCACGCACAGCAGGGTTCCGTAGGGCACACGAAAGCGGAATCCGTTGGCGGCGATGGTCGCGCTCTCCATGTCCAGCGCCACCGCGCGGCTCTGGCTGAAGCGGCGTTGCGGACCGTTGTCGGGCAGCAGTTCCCAGTTCCGGTTGTCGGTGCTGGCAACCGTGCCGGTGCGCATGATGCGCTTGAGCTCGGAGCCGTTCATCCGTGTCACGTCGGCCACCGCCTGTTCCAGCGC
>JANNDB010000493.1:0-1994 GCA_031387285.1 Betaproteobacteria bacterium
CCGAGGGCAGCAGTGCGGTGGACGAGTCCATGTTGACCGGCGAGCCCGTGCCGGTGAGCAAACGTCCGGGGGACAAAGTCATTGGCGCCACGCTCAATACCAGTGGCGCCCTGGTCATGCGTTCCGAGCGCGTCGGCGCAAGCACCCGTGCTCGCGCAAATCGTGCAGATGGTGGCCCAGGCCCAGCGTTCCAAGGCCCCGATGCAGTGGATGGCGGACGTGGTGGCGGGCTACTTCGTCGTCTCTGTGGTTGGCATCGCGCTGCTGACATTCTTTGGCTGGGGCTTCTTCGGCCCCGCCCCCAGCTGGGTCTACGGACTGATCAATGCGGTAGCTGTGCTCATCATTGCCTGCCCCTGCGCGCTGGGGTTGGCGACACCCATGTCCATCATGGTGGCCACCGGCCGGGGCGCAACCCTGGGGGTCCTGTTCCGGGATGCCGCAGCGATTGAAAACTTCCGCAAGATCGACACACTCATCATCGACAAGACCGGAACGCTTACCGAAGGTCGCCCCGGCTTTGACCGTGCCCTGCCTGCCGCGGGCTTTGATGCGGATGAAGTGCTGCGCCTGGCCGCAAGCCTGGACCAGGGCAGCGAACACCCGTTGGCGGAAACCATCGTGCGTGCAGCGCGCGAGCGCAGCATGCGCCTGGACAAGCCAGAGAGCTTCGAATCCAGTTCCGGCATCGGCGTGCGCGGCCAGTTGGCGGGGCGCCAGATCGCTTTGGGAAATGCCACCTTGATGGAGCAGTTGGGGGTATCGGTTGCATCGATGGTGGCACAAGCCGAGGCCTTGCGCGCGGAAGGCGCCAGCGTGATGCACCTGGCCGCAGACGGAAAGTTGATGGGGCTCCTGGCCGTCTCCGACCCGATCAAGGCCAGCACGCCCGAGGCATTGGCAACCTTGAGGGCCTCAGGGCTGCGCATTGTGATGGCAACCGGCGATGGCCTGACAACGGCCAAGGCGGTCGGTGCCAAACTGGGTATTGAAGAAGTCTACGGCGAGGTGAAGCCGCAGGACAAGCTGGCACTGGTGGAACGGCTGCAGAAAGAGGGCCAGGTGGTTGCGATGGCGGGCGATGGTATCAACGACGCGCCTGCCCTGGCCAAGGCAGACGTTGGAGTGGCCATGGGTACCGGGACGGATGTCGCCATGAACAGCGCGCAGGTGACGTTGGTAAAAGGGGACCTGCGCGGTATCGCGATTGCGCGCTCCATCTCCGAGGGTACGGTGGCCAACATGAAGCAGAACCTGATGTTTGCCTTTCTGTACAACGCATTGGGTATTCCCGTGGCTGCGGGTGTGCTGTTTCCCTGGACCGGCTGGCTGTTGTCGCCATTGATTGCTGCTTTGGCCATGAGCTTCAGTTCCGCATCGGTGATTGGCAATGCACTGCGCCTGCGGCAGCGCCGGATATGACGACCCTGTTGCCGCGCCCGCACACGCTGTTCAGGCGAGGCCGCGCACCTTCGGCGGCGCCGCACCGAACTGTTCCGCCCGGTCGACAAGGTGTGTCATCTGGGTGGCGGCGTGCAGCGTCAGGCGATGGCGGGTGAAGCCTGGTCGTGGAGAGATGTACGTCGCCATTTCGCGCGCGCTCTGGCGCCGTGATTCAGTTGAATCGGCAAGAAGGGCGATCACCAGATTCTCCAGGGCGATCACCCGAATCTGGAGTTGCACCAACTCCGCATTCGTCAGGGCCGGGACTTTTCCCGTGGCTTCGGCCACCTGGCGTGGCTGCTTGCGTTCGGGTGGATTGGAAGTTCTGCTGGGCATGGGCACTCCCGGTTACATCGAAAGTGGTGCGGCTGTGCATCGCGCCGCGGCCTCTGGTGCGACGGCAATGCTTTACCACAGGGCCGAATATCGCGTACGCAGATCCCGCTTGCGACGGCGACTGCGCACCCACACGCCCCCGAGCCACGCGACCACGATAGCGCCGAGGGCCGCACCCAGCAACGCTGGTGCAGACAGCGCAGCGATGGTTGGCC
>JANNDB010000557.1:0-1895 GCA_031387285.1 Betaproteobacteria bacterium
GAAAGCCCAGTTGCCCGACAGTCTGGCACATGCCGATCTGGTTTTTTGCCATGCCGGCGGCCTGGGATGGAACGCGGCCGAGGCGCTGGCCCCGATGGCTCACAAAACAACTGTCGCCGAGACAATAGAAGACCTGGTGCGCGACGTCGTGGCCGTGGCCAGACCCGGCGACCACATCCTGTGCATGAGCAACGGCGGATTTGGCGGCGTGCACGGCAAGTTGCTCGAGGCACTGCGGGCGCTTCGGCCAGGAAGTGAAGCGGCTGCCCCGGGCTAAAGTTCAACGTGCCTTGCGTTGCGCCACAGCCTTCGACAGGAGATCCAGCAACTCGAGGGTCTGTTCCCAGCCCAGGCAGGCGTCCGTGATGCTCTTGCCGTATTCGAGCAGCGAGGCGTTGTCGCGCCCGGGCGTGAACTTCTGCGCGCCGGCTTGCAGGTGGCTCTCCACCATGACGCCAAACACCTGATTCGAGCCACCCGCCAGTTGTGCGGCCACGCTGCGGGCCACATCGAGCTGCTTTTCGTGTTGTTTGCTGCTGTTGGCGTGGCTGCAGTCGACCATCAGGGTCGCTGGCAGCTTGGACGCACTGAGCTGCTCGCAGGCGGCAGCCACGCTGGCGGCGTCGTAATTGGGCGTTTTCCCGCCACGCAGGATCACATGGCAGTTGCGATTGCCATTGGTCTGGACGATAGCGACCTGGCCGTTCTTGTGAACCGACAGGAAGTGGTGGCCACCAGCGGCGGCCTGGATTGCGTCGGTTGCGATGCGGATGTTGCCGTCGGTGCCGTTCTTGAAGCCGATCGGCGCCGAGAGGCCGGATGCGAGTTCGCGGTGCACCTGGCTTTCCGTGGTGCGCGCGCCGATGGCGCCCCAGGAGATCAGGTCACCCAGGTATTGGGGCGAGATCACGTCGAGAAATTCACTGCCGGCCGGCAGGCCGAGACGGTTGATTTCTATCAGCAACTGGCGGGCGATGCGCAGTCCCTCGTCGATACGGAAGGTCTCGTCCAGGTAGGGGTCATTGATGAGCCCTTTCCACCCGACCGTGGTGCGCGGCTTCTCGAAATACACCCGCATCACGATTTCGAGCGTGTCCCGGTACTTGTGCCGTTGCGCGAGCAGTCTGCGCGCGTATTCCATGGCGGCAGTCGGGTCATGGATAGAGCAGGGACCAATCACGACCAGCATGCGCTGGTCGGTCCCGGCCATGATGTTTTCGATGTTCGAGCGGGTGCTGGTGATGAGATGTTCCACCGGCGTTCCGTTGATCGGAAAGAACCGGATGAGGTGTTCGGGCGGGGGTAATACGTTGATCGCCTTGATGCGTTCGTCGTCGGTCTGGCTGGTCCGGTCGGAGATCGGGCTCTGGTGGCGCCGTTCGGGCTGCACACGCTGCTCTACAGGCTTGTCCTGCCAACGGGGGGGCTGTAGTTTCATGGTCTTGCTTTCGATGTGTGAGGAGGGAAATGGGACACCCAAAAAAAACCGCCGGGGCTGCCGGCGGTTTGGGAGAAATCTGCGACGAGTCCTGGAAACTGTCTAGTCTTCTCTTGCGCCACCGGCGTGTGAGAACCAAAAGTATCCAAAGAAAAAGCGCACCGATTTCATGCAAGTCACTTTAGCATGAAACAGAAGACGGGCGTCTTGCCTGGCATCAGGCCGTGCCACCCACGGTCAGTCCGTCGATGCGCAGCGTCGGTTGCCCGACGCCCACCGGCACGCTCTGGCCTTCCTTTCCACACACGCCAACACCACTGTCCAGGCGCATGTCGTTGCCAATCATGCTGACGCGGGTCAGGGCGTCGGGGCCGTTGCCGACGATGGTGGCGCCTTTCACGGGGTACTGGACCTTTCCGTTCTCCACCCAGTAGGCCTCACTTGCCGAAAAAACAAA